>NZ_JAQREK010000020.1:0-65050 GCF_028599265.1 Pseudoalteromonas sp. Angola-4
CGTTTTGCACAAGCGCCGTGGTTTCAACTTGGTTTGTGCCATCACTGAGGATCACCGTCACAGTTTGGCCGTCTTCCACATCAGTCACAGTACCACGCACGACCATGGCGGCGCTTTCGCCGTTGCCGTTAATAACGCCATCGGCTGTTTTATCAATGCTTGTGGTAATGGCGGCAGTGTTATCGAGCTCAACGCTATCTTGTGCGCTTACAGGGTTGCCCGCGATATCAGATACACTTGCAGTGGCGGTTAATGTGCCGTCGTTTAAGCTACTTGCATCAATAGGAGTTGTTACATATTCACCATTGATCACGGTTGCAGTTGTAGTCACCGCAGGGTTAACGCCATCGCTTATTGTTACAGTAACTATTTGGCCATCTTCTATATCTTCTACAGTACCGCGTACAACAATGGCTGCACTTTCGCCGCTGCCGTTAATAACACCGTCGGCTGTTTCATCAATGTTGGTTGTAATGTCTGCTAATTTGTCTATTTCAACGGTGTCTCTTGCTGTGGCTTCATTGCCAGCTAAATCAGAGACGTCGGCTCTTGCCACAATATCGCCATCGTTTAAAGAGCTTGCATCTATAGGAGCTGTTACATATTCACCATTTTGTACAATTGCTTGCACAGCTATACCTGGGTTTACACCATCCCTAAGGGTGATAGTTACAACTTGGCCATCTTCAATGCCACTCACGGTGCCACGCACTACAATTTCTTGATTTTCGTTACTGCCATTAATAACCGAATCAGCTGTTTTATCAATGCTAGTTGTGATTGCTGCAGTTGTGTCTATTTCAACATTATCTTGGGCACTAATAGGGTTACCGGCTGCATCAGCAACCTCTGCTGTGGCGATCATAGTGCCATCATTTAAGCCTGTTGCGTCCATTGGTTCAGTAACATATTGACCATTTTGAACTACAGCCTGAGTAATTACCGGAGGGTTAATACCGTCGCTCAACGTTACAGTAACTATTTGGCCATCTTCAACATCTTCTACAGTACCGCGTACAACCACACCTGCATTTTCTGCTGTATTAACATTATCGCGAAGATCGTCGTCTTGCCCGTTAATCACTCCATCATCTGTTTTATCTATTGATGCAGTTATTAATGCGCTGTTATCTATTTCAAAAGAATCTTCTGCAACTGCGGTATTTCCAGCTGTATCAAGCACACTTGCTGATACCGAAATATCGCCATCATTAAGTGCAGAAATATCCACACCTGAAAGCGCGTAATTACCATTTTCAACAATTGCGGTAACAACCACTTCATTGCCTAATGAGTCTGTAAATATAATGGTAACTTCTTGGCCATCTTCAACACCATTTACTATGCCGCTAAGCGAAATATCGGTGTTTTCAGCGCTGCCATTTATAACGCCATCTTCAGTTTTATCAATATTAAGTGTTAGCGTGCTTTGTGTGTCTTTTGAAAAAGTAACCTCTTGAGTGGCCTCATTTCCAGCTGCATCAAAAATACTTATTTGCGCTGAGATTTCGCCATCAGCTAAAGATTCAATATCACCGCTAATTTGCCAATTCCCATCAGCATCAACTTCAGCTGTTACTACTACTTGCTGATTATTACTATCCGTAAAAGTAACGGTAACTAATTGGCCTGGCTCAATATCTGTAACCGAGCCACTAAGTTGTACATTATTTTGCTCGGCGCTATTAATAACCCCATCAATATCTTGTGCCACTATGCTTGTTGCAACAGAGCTGTCATATTGCGCTTCATCGCTCGCGCTTGCTGGGTTTCCTGAAATATCTTGAGCAGTTGCATTTGCACTAATAGTGCCATCATTTAACGATGAAATATCAACACCGGCTATTTCATAACTGCCATTAACTACGATTGCCGTTAATGTAATTGGAGGGTTAACACCGTCACTCAATACAACAGTCACTGTTTGGCCGTCTTCAATACCAGTTACTACACCTCGTACAGTTACGTTACTCTCTTCTTCGCTATTGATAACGCCATCTTGTGTTGAGTCTATTTCGACGGTGAGCTGTGCTGTTTTATCATGTGAAATAACCTGAGACGCGGTGCTTTCGTTACCTAATAAATCTTGTGCTTGCGCGGTTGCTGTGATCTCTCCATCACTTAACGAAGAAATATCGACTTCTAATTGGTACTGGCCATTTTCAACAACAGCCTCAACACTCACTTCATTGCCATCTATGTCTGTTAAGGTTACTAAGACTGTTTGACCATCTTCAATACCTTCAACTGTTCCGCTTACTTGTACTACGTTTTCTGAGTTATTTATTACGCCATCTTCGGTTTCATTAACGTCTATTGTTATAATGGCCGTAGTATCTTTTGAGAATGATTTTTGAGTTTGCGTGTCATTACCCGCTTCATCAATGGTACTAACTTGTATGGTGTAATTTCCATCCGGTAAATCGGCAAAAGGCTCAGGGCCAACACTCCATTGACCATTAGTGACTGTTGCCTCATACGTTGCTATAGGGTTACCTTGCGCATCAAAAATGGTCACTGTTACCAGCTGTCCATCTTGCACATCTTGCACTTCACCTTCAAAATCAATTGGTTGATTAGTGTTTAAGCCATCCTCAAAATCAATAAAAATATCTGCTTGAGTATCTTTTACTTTAGTTTCACTCGCTGCATCATCTTCGTTACCCCCTACAAGAGAAACCGTTGCAGTCACTTCACCATCATTTAGAGCAGTAATATCAATATTTGTTACAGACCAAACACCATCTTGCACTTCGGTTGTAACAATTATTTCGTTGCCGTCGCTATCACTTAAAACTATTTGTACTAACGAGCCATCGGGTACATTTTCAACAGTACCGGAAAATTCCAAAGCCACAGCATCGTATTTATTAATAAACACACCATCGCCACCGAGCTGACCTACAGTAAAAATAGGGTCGGGTCTAAACTCAATAAAATTAGGATCTTCTTCTTCTGTTGTTTCGGTAGGTGTTGTTTCATAGCCTGACTCAGGAACAAGTTCTTGCCCTTGGCGAGCAATAAGTTGATAGGCCACTTGAGCTTCATTAGCATCACTTGAAGATAAAGATGTAACGCTACTGGTATTGCTGCGGGCGTCAAAGGTACTATTTTGGCTTAAATCCGATACAAGCTGTGAAATAATATCTTGAGGTACAACAAGCTGTTCACTGGCTTCAGAAAAAACTAGCTCGTTCCCCTCTAGCGCAATGTCGCTGCTATTTAAAACAGGCAGGTCGGCAAATTGCTCCGGTATAGAGTCTACCTTGACCCAATCTCCATTATCCATAACAACCCAGACATCACTTAGTAGTTCGACAATAACAACAGCTTTACTTATATTTTCCAAAGTGAATTTCCTAAATAGTTAATGAGAGTAAATAGCGGCTTAGCCAAAAGGTAGCTCTAATCGTTACAAAATCCAGTCAATGATACAAAAAAATAACATTGAGCAGTACCTTTTTACTGGGTTTTATAACATTTAATTTTGAAAGGTAGTTCTTATTTATAATACAATAGCAGCAATGCAATACAAAACAACTAGAAAAATGTAACTGCTATATGTATACAACGTATAAAGGGATGATTTGGATTCAATAAAATTTATTTATTTGTAAATTTATATGTTAGCAATTTTATTGGGAATAAATTAACATCCCTAAAGGTAGTTTCATTTCCAAATTAGTCAAGCAAATGCAAAGTGCACGTTTTATTCCCTTTAGAAAACAAGATATTGTTGATATGTGCAGCGCTGAGCTCACAAACAACTCAGAGCAAACATCGTTTAAACAATTTTGCGATTTATTAGCAAGCCTTATCCATTACGATTACCATTCAACACTTGAGTCGCTCAAAAATAACTACGCGCCCTTTGATCCCAATAGCGATACGCGATCTTTAGCGCCAGTATCAGCTGATCAAAAAGCGCAGTGCCAACGCGAATTTGCTAAAGATTTTGCTAAGGTACTTAATGCAGCTAACTTTGAAGTGATCACCCATCAAGACCTGCAAGATGCACTCAACGAAGAGTCACTATTTAAAGTACGCCTTGAGGTAGAGTTTGACGACTTTGAAGAAGTGGTTTTTTACCGCCGTGGCGAATCACAACTCACTGAAACCATAACCAGCTTTTGGGGCTTGCGTAAAAAGCCCCTGCACTTTACCAATTACGACCGCGTTGCAGTGTTTATTCGCTTTAAAGATAAAGCCTACTTTGAGGCTAAAAATAAAACGCCTTTAGGGTTTGAGCCAAGCTCTACCATAGTTAAGCTGTTTCAAAATGTACCCAAAGCCGACCTTGAAATGCTATTTCCGAATAGCGAAGTACGTATGCGCCCTATAGATAAAGTAATTATTGGCTCATCGGCTTTAGTAGGCGGTGCTGTGGTATTAATCACTAAGCTTGGCGCATCTATTTTATTGTTATTTGCTTTATTTGCTTTTTGGGGTGGCTTTAGGAGTGAGGCCGTAGAAATGACCCAACAACACTTTATTACCTTTGCTATTGGAATGGGAGTTTTTGGCAGCTTTATTTTTAAAGAGTGGAGTAAATTTAAAAACCGTAAAATTAAGTTTATGAAAGCGCTAAGCGATAACCTCTATTTTAAAAACCTAGATAACAATGCTGGTGTTTTTCATACCCTTATAGACGCCGCCGAAGAAGAAGACATAAAAGAAGCCCTGCTTGCCTATACATTTTTACTAAAATCAGAAAGTGGCCTAAGCGCACAAATGCTGGATGAGCAAATAGAGGCGTGGTTTAAAACAAAGTATAAGTGCGAACTCGACTTTGAAATTAGCGATGCGCTTGAAAAACTCACTCGGATGCGTTTAGTAACCTGCACTAACAATTTGTATAGTGCAATAAATTTAGATCATGCAAAAACTATTTTGGATGAGCGCTGGGATAACCTGTTTCAATATAATTAATGTTCAAAGTTTACTTAACAACAAAAAAGCAGCTGAAACTTCAGCTGCTTTTTACGTTGTATTTTGAGCTGCAACTAACTAAGTTGCTTGTTAAATTTTGCATGCACTAATTTATAAAGCGCAGGCAATATTAATAGCGTAAGTAGAGTTGATGAAATAATACCGCCAACTACCACGGTTGCCAGTGGTCTTTGTAGCTCAGCGCCAGTACCTGTATTTAGCGCCATAGGAATAAACCCTAAACTCGCCACTAAAGCCGTCATTAGTACTGGGCGCAGGCGCGAGAGCGCACCGGTTTGTATTGCATCTATTAAACTAAGCCCATCGGCTCTTAATTGTTTAATAAACGACAGCATAACCACACCATTTAATACCGCTACACCACTTAGCGCGATAAACCCCACACCTGCCGATATTGATAACGGCATATCGCGTAGCAGTAACGCAAGCACACCACCACTAAGGGCAAGTGGTACGCCGCTAAATATAATTAACGAATCACGAAGTGAATTAAACGCGCTATAAAGCAGGCCAAATATAAGTAATAAAGTAACCGGTACCACCAGCGATAGCCGCTTACTTGCCGATTCTAGTTGTTCAAACGTGCCGCCGTATTCAATCCAATAACCACTAGGTAAATTAAGCTGCGAATATAAAGCGGCTTGCGCGTCGCTTACAAAGCTTGCTAAATCGCGCCCTTCTACATTTGCAGTTACTACAACATTACGCTTACCGCTTTCGCGGTTGATTTGATTAGGTCCTTTATTAATACTAATATTTGCAACTTCGCCCAGCGGTACAAATGCAAGGTCGGGATTAGCACTTTTTGGCACAGCTACAGGCAAACGCGCAAGCTGTGTTATATCGCTCGACCAACGCTCATCTAAACGCACTAATAACGAAAAGCGTTTATCGCCTTCATAAATTAACCCAGTTTGCACACCACCTATAGCAGCACTTACACTTTGCTGTATATCAGTTACGGTTAAACCTAACAGCGCCATGTGGTCGCGAAGCGGCGTTACCGAAAGCGTTGGCAGGCCTTCCATTTGCTCAAGGCGTACGTCGGTTGCACCAGTAATATTTTGTACCAAGGCTGTGGCTTTTTCACCGAACTGTTTTAATGTTGATAAATCATCGCCATAAATACGCACAGCCACATCGGCGCGCACGCCAGCAATTAGCTCGTTAAAGCGCATTTCTATAGGTTGGGTAAACTCATAGTTGTTACCTGGTACTTCATTGACTAAATGACGAATTTGCTTAACCAGTTCTTCTTTAGGTAAAGCAGGATTTGGCCATTGATCGCGAGGTTTTAACATTAAAAAGGTGTCGGCAACGTTAGGTGGCATAGGATCGTTTGCTACATCGGGAGTACCTATTTTTGAAAATACTTTTGCCACCTCCGGCTTAGCTAAAATGGCTTGCTCTAGCTCTTTTTGCATTTTTACCGATTGCTCAATACCGGTGCCGGTAATGCGCAGCGCATGCATAGCTATATCGCCCTCATCAAGCTGCGGTAAAAATTCAGCCCCCATATTTTTAACTTTAAAGCCAAGTGCAATTACAAGCACACCCGCAATACTAACCATCACCCACGGTAACTTAAGCGATAGACCAAGTAGCGGTTTATAGCCTTTTTTAATACCGCGCATAACTGCATTTTCACTTTCACTCACCTTAGCGCGTACAAATACCGCAATAGCGGCAGGTACAAAGGTAACGGCAAAAATAAGTGCACCCACTAATGCAGCAACAACAGTAAATGCCATTGGCTGAAACATTTTCCCTTCAACCCCGCTTAGTGCAAACAGCGGTAAATACACCAGCATAATAATTAAAATGCCAAATACTGCTGGGCTGAACACTTCTTTAGTGGCGGCGGTTACCACATTTAAACGCTCGTTTAGTGTAAGTAGCCTGCCATGTTTATGCTGCGCAAGGCCAAGTTGCCTTAAACAGTTTTCAACCACAATTACTGCGCCATCAACAATTAAACCAAAATCGATTGCGCCTAAGCTCATTAAGTTACCCGACACTCTATTACCTACCATACCGGTAATGGCAAATAACATACTAAGCGGAATAACCATGGCCGTAATCAATGCGCCAGTTACGTTACCCAGTAGTAGCAGTAAAATAACAACCACCAACACCGCACCTTCAAACAGGTTCGTTTTTACAGTGTCTATGGTTTTATCAACAAGGGTTGTTCTGTCGTACACGGGCTCAACCACTACACCAGCTGGTAAGCTAAGTTGTACATCTTTAAGTTTTTCAGCCATGGCTTTTGCCACTACGCGGCTGTTTTCACCAATGAGCATCATGGCGGTGCCAAGCACGGTTTCTTTACCATTATAAGTAGCGGCGCCGGTTCTGAGCTCTTTGCCTAAACGCACGTTCGCCACATCTTTAATCCTTACGGGTGCATCATCGCGCTTAGCAACTACGGTATTGGCTATATCATCAATGGTTTTTAATTGCCCTGGTGAGCGCACTAAATATTGCCCGTCAAAACGCTCTATAAACCCTGCACCTTGGTTACTATTATTTAATTTAAGTGCCGTAATTACATCACTTAGTGTGAGCTTATAAGCGAGTAGTTTTTCGGGCATGGGCGCTACTTGGTACTGGCGCTCAAAACCTCCTTGGCTGTTTATTTCGGTTACGCCTTTTACTTTTAATAGCTGCGGGCGAATAACCCAATCTTGCAGGGTGCGTAAATCTTCTGCGTTAAATGGCGTACCATCGTCTTTTAATGCACCGTTATTTGCATGCACAGAGTAAGTAAAAATCTCCCCTAGCCCGCTGGCAATTGGCCCTAAGTTTGGTTCAATATTGGCTGGTAAATCTGATCGAATACTTTGAATACGCTCACTAATTTGCTGGCGCGCCCAATAAATATCGGTCCCTTCATTAAAAATAACGGTTACTTGCGAGAGCCCATAACGCGAAATTGAGCGGGTGTAATCAAGCTTAGGAATACCCGCCATTGCAGTTTCAATCAAATATGTAATGCGCTGCTCGGCTTCAAGCGGGGTAAAGCCCGGCGCTTTGGTATTTATTTGCACTTGCACGTTAGTTATATCGGGTACGGCATCAACGGCTAAATTTTGTGTGTTGTATACGCCAAACCCAGCAAATAAAAGTGTGAGCGCAAGCACCATCATGCGGCGCTTAACCGCAAACGAAACTATCCAGTTAATCATGCTACCTCCTAGTGAGAGTGACTTGCGCCGCTTTTTAAAATATCGGCTTTAATTACATAACTATTCTCAGTTACGTACTCACTGTTTGGCGAAAGCCCTTCGAGCACTTCTACCCATTCGCTGTTTTTAGCACCGAGTTTTACTGGGCGTACTTCAAACACATTGCCACTTTTAATAAACACGCTAGGTTTGCCATTAAACTCTTGAACAGCAATCGCTTTAACGCGTACAGCCGCATCTATTTTTGCAGTGCTAATATCACTATTAACATGCATACCAGGTCGCCAATGGCCATCAGGGTTTTTAAGCTCGATTCGCGCACGTGCAATATGCCCGCCACTCATCATTGGGGCTATGTAAAACACCTCACCTTGGGCATTTAAATGATGATGTAAGTCATACACTGTAGCACTTTGCCCTATGGCGAGCTTTTCAATGTTATCGGGAAAGGCCGACAGCTCAACCCATACGGTTTCAAGGTTTACTATTTGCATTAAAGCGCTACTGGCAAGCTCACCGCGCTTTAAATATTGCTCGGTAATAACGCCTGTAATTGGACTTTTTATGGTGTAATTTTGTAGGGTTTCGCGGTTGGTTATGCTGGCGAGCTTATCGCCTTTTTTAACGTTTTGACCAATGCTTACAAAAATATCGTTAACTAAGCCGGTATAAGGTGCCATTACTTCAACGGTGCTCTGCGCAGTGGGTGCTATAACACCAAATAAAGTATCGGTTAGCTCAACGCTACCTGCTTTTGCAATGTCAGTTTTAATACCAGCGCGTTCAATTGCTTTCTCGCTTAGCGTTGTGCGCCCTTCTTCTTGCTCATAATGATAATTTATTTCAGCGCCTTTATAGCGAGCCATTACATCAAGCTTAAAAGAATGCGGCTCGTTTACGCTCACGGTACTTACTAAATAGTCATCTTCAGCTTTAAAGCGAATAAGCTGTGGCTCTTCACTTAAACGCTGCACGTTTATGGTTACCTTTAACTGGTTTATATCAACGGCTTTACCGTTATTAAACCCATATATTCGCAGCTCAGTATTACCGGCAAACTGGATTAATTTAAGCTCTAAATTAAGCGTGTTATTGGTTAGTAAAAAGCCACCATGCGGGCCTTTTTCTTGGTGTTCATCTTCATGGCCTTCTTCGTGACCTTCTGCGTGATGATTAGCCGACGCCATAGCCGTGCTACTTAAAAGTGGGAGTGTAAGTAATTGCGTAATTAATAATGCGATAAGAGTTTTATTCATGATTGATGAGTCTCAATTAAAGGTTGGCCAGTTAAACGCTCAAGGGTAAGGAGTACTTGATATAGCTCGCTATGGGTGTTGATAAGTGCACGTTTAGAATCAAATAAAGCTTGCTGTGCATCGAGTAATTGCAATACCGATATTTGCCCTTGCTGATAGCTTTTTAAACTTTGTTTTATGAGCGTTTGCGCTTGTGGAATAACGCGCTGTGTTAAAAGCTGTGCTTGCGCCGCTTTACCTTGGTAATACGCATAGAGCGTGCGTATTTGCTTACGTAACTGTATACGTAATTGCCCTTGTTGTTCATTAAGTAGCGTAAGCTGATGCTGCGCCGCCTCAATATTACCGCCATTAGCGTTACTTAATTGCAGCGGCATTGAAAACGAAAACACTAACGAGCTGGCATCAGTTTGCTGGTTATATCGCACACCACCACCAAGGGTTAAATCACTTTGACCCGTTGATTTTTGCAGTGCTAAATTAGCCGTTTGTTGCATGTATTGCTGCTGTAGTATTGCAAATTCTGGTGCTGTATTTACCATATCAAGTAACGCTGCCTCACTTTTAATAGCAGCTATTTTTGATAAATCTCCCGCATAGTAATCACTCACTTGCTCCTCTTGCCAAAGCTCATTGAGTGCTAAGCGAGAGCGCTCAAATTCACTTTGTAGCATGGCCGTGTTTAAATCTACTTGGCTTAATGCATAACGCATGCGGGTTACATCAGCACTTGAGACCGCACCGGCTTTAGCGCGTTTTTCAATTGCGTTGAGTGCCTGCTTAACAGTGTTTTTACGCTCACTGTTTAGTGCAATTAACGCCTGAAATTTTAGCACTTGGTAATAACGCTCAGCGGTGGTTGCTAAAAGTGCTAACCGAGTATTTTTATACTCAATTGTTTGCGCTTTTATATTTGCAGTAGCGTAATTAATACGATTTTGGCGTTTATCGCCAAGTTCAATTAACTGGCTTAAAGCCAGCGTGTACTGCGCCCCCGAAAACGCATGAGAGCCATGAGTTCCTAAAAAGTTTTCAGCTTCAAAGCTAAGCTCAGGGTTAGGTGAAAGCGCGGCTTGGCTTTTAAGCGCGGTTAATATTTTTTGATGGTACGGGTAGCGTTTAAGCTGTAAGTTTTGCTGCTCAGTATTTTTAAGCGCTTGCTTTAGCGTTAATACGTTTTGAGGCTCGCTTTTTGCCAAAGCGCTCAGTGTTGGTAATGCACACAGTAGCGCCACCAGCATAAGTAGTTTTTTGTTCATATAGCATATCCGTTTTAACAAACAGAGTTGGCTTAATCACTATGCCTATTTTAAAAACAAGCGCGATTAAGCAACCTAAGTATGTACATAATTAGCCTTGTAGCGCACAGGCGCAGGCAGTTATATACAAAGTGTTTAAAATTAAAAACTAGCTATAAAAATTGGGTGGCGGAACATCTGGTGGGTAATTTAAACCATTGTAACAAGCATTGTTTGTGGCTTGGCTTTGTTCAGGGCTTATTGAATGATTTATCGTACTGTAGTAACCACAGTGGCAATGCTGATGGGCATGAATTTCGGTAGGTGGTTGCGCGTCTTCATCGTTTGTATCGGCCACAGGCTGAATGTGCGAAGCATGATTGACTTCTTCTTGTAAATGATACGCGGCAGCATCACAGCTAATAAAGCTGTGTACAAGCACAAGAAGTATCACGACTAAAAAGTAGTTTGAGCGCATCCATTACCTAATTAAATTTAAAGTAGGTTCCTATTTTACAAACTAGGAACAGCGGCATATTAAACCCGCACGCGTCTTGAGGTCAATAAACAACGCGCAAAACCGTTGATAAAAGTTTACTGCCCTTCGTCTACACAACATTCGTTTTGTAAAAAACCAATTACATCGTCTAAGCGCTGGTACATAGCCACGCAATAAAGCGTGCGCCCTTCGCGCCTTTGGCTAATTAGCCCAGCGTTAACTAAGCCCGATATATGGTGCGAAAGTGTAGAGCCCGCCATGCTTAGCTCTTCTTGTATATTGCCAACACTAATTCCAGTGTGCCCTGCTTTAACTACACGCTTATATATAGTTAAACGCGTAGGATGGCCTAATTCTTTTAATGCTTTTGCAACGTCGATAATTTCCATTACAACCTCGTAATTTCTAAATTATTAGAAATAATAACAATTTGAATCTTTAAATACAGCTTTATTAGCAAGTTACCTTAAAAGTTAAAAAATAAAACATTTAAAAACAAGGGCATAAAAATCATTTCTATATATCTAGAAGTAAAGTATTGACGATATTATTGCTCATCAATATACTTCCATAAAATTCGAAATATAACTTACTTAACGTAAGTTATACCTTGTGTACTTTGGAGTGCGTTATGAGTAATGAAATGCTAGCAATGGCAAAAGAGGCGTTAGGCATGTTTGCCTTTTTAGCTACAGAGTTAACTATTTTATTTATTGTTATTAGTTATTTAGTGGGTGTTTTACAGCTATTTATAACACCCGAAAAAATTCAATCTATTTTAAGTTCAAAAAACGGTAAGGGCTACGTTGTTGCTGCTTTATTGGGGGCTATTACACCATTTTGTTCGTGCTCAACCATTCCGTTTTTAAAAGGATTATTAAGAGCGAGAGCGGGCTTTGGCCCTATGATGGTATTTTTATTTGGCAGCCCGCTACTTAACCCGGTGATCATTGGGTTATTTGTAATTACCTTTGGCTGGCAGGTCGCTTTATTTTACTTTTTAGTGGCTATGGTGGTGTCGGTTGTAGCAGGCTATACCCTTGAAAAGCTAGGCTTTGAAAGGTATGTAAAACCAGAAGCTTACAGCACAGAATCTACTAGTAGCTGCGCAAAACCAAGCTGTAGTGAGCCTAAAGAAGTTGAGCCAAGCTGTGCAACCACAAGCTGCGGCGAACCTAAAGCAATAGAGCCTACTAAAAAAGCGCAGCCTAATCGCTGGGTAAAAGTGTGGCATGCAACCTTTAAAGACTTTAAACAGGTGTTTCCGTACTTAATGCTAGGGGTAGCAATAGGCTCGTTTATTTATGGCTTTATTCCTACCGAGCTAATTGCTAAATATGCGGGCGATGGTATGTGGTATGCCATTCCTATTGCAGCCATTATTGGTATTCCACTTTATATTAGAGCCGAAGCCGTTATTCCGCTAAGTGCCGCATTGGTCAAAAAAGGCATGGCGCTTGGCTCGGTAATGGCATTAATAATTGGCAGCGCGGGCGCAAGCTTAACAGAAGTTATTTTGCTTAAATCAATTTTTAAAAACCAAATGATAGCCGCTTTTTTGTTTGTCATTATTACTATGGCTATTGGTGCAGGCTTTTTATACCAAGCTATTTTTTAAACGCTCATTTTTCTAAACTCAGTGGGTGACACGCCCACTGATTTTTTAAACCGTTTTGAAAAATTAAATATATTAGGGTACCCCACATAAGCGGCAATATGGGCAACCGGCCAGCGGGTATTTAGTAGCAAGTTTTTAGCCCGTTTAATACGTAAGTAAATAAGCTGCTGCATTGGGCTTTTACCAAATTGCGCTTGGCATAACCTATGTAAATGCGGTGCTGAGTAATGTACTTGTTCGCACATAGCCTCTATTGTCCAATCAAACTGCAGGCGCTCTTCTACTTCTAAAAACAAGCTGGTTAATCTGTTGTGTGAGCCTATTTGCGGCTCGCTTTGAAGCGTAGTGTTTAAATAGTGGCTTAAAATAGGCATTACGCCTTCGCGCAAAGTAGCGTTTGCCTCGCTGTATAAAAGCTCCATCGCTAAATGTAATGGCGCTAACTGCTGATTAGTTAATACTTTAGCCTGCGCTAAGTTTAAATGTTGCCAGCGCTTAGTATTTGCAAGGTTTAGCCAAATCACATCCCATTTTTCGCTCGCTATTTTAACCTCAAAACTTTGCCTTGCAGGCAATATAGCTAAGCTATTTTCGGCAAGTGTATATTGGTTATTAATGGTTTTTAGCGAGCCCTGGCCAGCCAAAGTATAAAAAAGAGTGTGTTCAAGCGGGTTAGTACGTGCAACACAATAGTCACCCAATAAATTTGAGCAACCTCCCAGCTCTATTTCAAGGCTTGGCATTTGCGAAAGCGTGTTTAAATCAATAAACCGCTCTGTACACTCTGGGCCAATATCGAGTACATCTACAATGGTGTTGTGCATAATTTAAAATGATAGTTTTGGATAAATAAAAGAGAGCTTTAAGCATAACCGCAACGCATTATTTTAGCTATATTTAAGCCACTATAATTGCCACACATGCAATAGGACACGAATGAACTCACTACAGCACATAATTAACCGCCGCGATTGGGAAAACCCAATTTCGGTGCAAGTTAATCAAGTAAAAGCGCACAGCCCACTTAATGGTTTTAAAAGCGTTGACCATGCCCGTACAAACACGCAATCACAAAAACAAAGTTTAAACGGCCAGTGGGATTTTAAATTATTTGATAAACCCGAAGCGGTTGATGAGTCATTGCTAAGTGAAACACTCGCCAGCGACTGGCAAAGTATTCCAGTGCCTTCTAACTGGCAACTACACGGCTTTGATAAACCAATTTACTGTAATGTTAAATACCCCTTTGCAGTAAACCCGCCATTTGTACCAAGCGATAACCCAACAGGTTGCTACCGCACTGAGTTTACTGTTACGGCGGATCAATTAGCTCAGCGTAACCATATTATTTTTGAAGGCGTAAACTCGGCGTTTCATCTTTGGTGTAACGGTCAATGGGTGGGCTACTCGCAAGATAGCCGCTTACCAAGCGAATTTGATTTAAGCGAGCTGTTAGTTGCAGGTACTAATCGCATTGCGGTTATGGTTATTCGCTGGAGCGATGGCAGTTACCTAGAAGATCAAGACATGTGGTGGCTAAGCGGTATATTCCGCGATGTTAATTTACTTACTAAACCGCAACACCAAATACGTGATGTATTTATAATCCCAGATTTAGACGCCTGCTACCGCGATGCAACTTTACATATAAAAACCGCAATAGATGCGCCAAATAACTACCAAGTAGCCGTACAGGTTTTTGATGGTGAACAAGCACTGTGTGAGCCACACATACAAAGCACTAACAATAAACGCGTTGATGAAAAAGGCGGTTGGAGTGATGTCGTATTTCAAACAATTGATATACAAAACCCTAAAAAGTGGACCGCTGAAACCCCGACCTTATACCGCTGTGTTGTAAGCTTACTAGATGAGCAAGGCAACACTGTAGATGTAGAAGCCTACAACATTGGCTTTAGAAAAGTAGAAATGCTTAACGGGCAGCTTTGCTTAAACGGCAAACCGCTACTTATTCGCGGTGTTAACCGCCACGAACACCACCCAGAAAACGGCCACACGGTGAGTACCACCGACATGATTGAAGATATTAAGCTGATGAAGCAAAATAACTTTAATGCAGTACGCACCGCTCACTACCCTAACCACCCTCGTTTTTACGAGCTGTGTGACGAGCTAGGTTTATACGTAGTAGACGAAGCCAATATAGAAACTCACGGTATGTTTCCTATGGGTAGGCTTGCCAGCGATCCGCAGTGGGCTGGTGCATTTATGTCGCGCTATACGCAAATGGTTGAGCGCGATAAAAACCACGCCTCTATTATTATTTGGTCACTGGGTAACGAATGCGGGCACGGTGCCAACCACGATGCGATGTACGGCTGGTCTAAAAGCTTTGACCCATCGCGCCCAGTGCAATACGAAGGTGGCGGCGCAAATACCACAGCAACCGATATTATTTGCCCTATGTATGCCCGTGTAGATACCCATGTTGCCGACGACGCCGTACCTAAATACTCTATAAAAAAATGGTTAAGCCTACCGGGTGAAACGCGTCCACTTATTTTATGCGAGTACGCCCATGCAATGGGTAACAGCCTAGGTAGCTTTGACGATTACTGGCAAGCATTTAGAGAATACCCGCGTTTGCAAGGCGGCTTTATTTGGGATTGGGTAGACCAAGGTTTATCTAAAACAGATAAAAACGGCAAGCATTATTGGGCTTACGGTGGCGATTTTGGTGATGAGCTAAACGACCGCCAATTTTGTATAAACGGCTTATTATTCCCAGACCGTACACCGCACCCAAGCCTGTTTGAAGCTAAATACAGCCAGCAGCATTTACAATTTACACTGCGTGAGCAAACTCAAAACCAATACACCGTTGATATATTTAGTGATTATGTATTTAGAGCAACCGATAACGAAAAACTGGTTTGGCAGTTAATAGAAAATGGCCAATGTGTAGAGCAAGGCGAGCAGGTTATTAATATTGCTCCGCAAAGCACGCAAACGCTAACGATTAATACAAAAACGGTGTTTAAAGCAGGTGCGCAATATCACCTTAATTTAGATGTTGCACTGATTAACGACTCAAGCTTTGCAAATGCCGAGCATGTATTAAACACCGAGCAATTTAAGCTTATAAATAGCCAAAGTTTAAGCGCTGATGCATTTTCGCCTGCGTTAACAAACGCCTCAACGCCCGGCGCACTAAATATTAGCGAAACCAACACACAGCTAAGCATTGAAGGCGATACCTTTAAACTTGTGTTTAATAGCCAATCAGGCCTTATTGAGCAATGGCTGCACAATCAAACCCAAGTTATTAAAAGCCCATTGGTTGATAATTTTTACCGCGCCCCGCTTGATAACGACATAGGCGTAAGCGAAGTAGACAACCTAGACCCTAACGCATGGGAAGCACGCTGGTTGAGAGCAGGTATTGGGCAGTGGCAGCGTACATGTCGCTCGTTTGAAGTAGTGCAATCAACCTTAGATATACGTATTACCTGTGTATTTAGTTATGAATTTAATGGCGCAGTACAAGCAAAAACAACTTGGCTTTATACACTTAATAATACCGGTGAAATTAACTTAAATATTGATGTACAACTAAACGATACTCTCCCGCCCATGCCACGCATAGGGGTAAGCACAACGCTTAATAAACCAAGCGATACACAAGTAAATTGGCTTGGTTTAGGCCCATTTGAAAACTACCCAGATCGTAAAGCGGCTGCGCGCTTAGGGTATTACAGCGCACAATATAATGAGCTACATACTCCGTATATATTCCCAACCGATAATGGCGTACGTAGTGATTGCCAATTACTAAGCATTAATAATTTAACCGTGACTGGTACGTTTTTATTTGCCGCCAGCGATTACTCACAAAGCATGTTAACGCAAGCAAAGCACACCAATGAGCTAGTAGCTGATGATTGCTTACATGTACATATTGACCATCAACATATGGGTGTTGGCGGCGATGACTCGTGGAGCCCAAGTACCCATAAAGAGTATTTACTAGAGCAAAAGCAATACAACTACTCTTTAAAATTTAGTGCTAAATAAAACAGCGCTTAACCCATACAAAAATAGCGGCTAATTTAGCCGCTATTTTTTAATACCGAATTGTTATTTACTACTACTGAGGCAGCGATTTATTCGCTAACTTTTTAGCAATTACGTTATCAACTGATAAGCTACCTGCCCCTTGTATAGCCAGTGCAGCCGTGGCAACTAACAAAGTAAGTGCGAACTCATAGCCGTTGTTTGCTACAAATAAACCATGACTAATGTGCACGCTAAATATCGCAATCAGCATAGTAAACGCCGTAACTACAGCTGCTGGGCGCGTTAATAAACCAATAGCTAAGGCAATACCGCCAAAAAATTCAGCGCTGCCTGCCATCATTGCAAGCCAGTAGCCAGGCTCAAGGCCAATGCTTGCCATCCACTGTCCTGTGCCTTCAAGGCCGTAGCCGCCAAACCAAGCAAATAATTTTTGTGCACCGTGCGCTGCTAAAATTAAACCAACGGGTACACGTAAAATAAGTGCTGCCATGCCTGCTTTAGAGCTTAATAATGAGTGTAAGTATTTCATAGTGTGATCCTGTTTTATTGTTAATAAGGCTAGTAACCAATGAGTACAGTTTACTATCATCATTTAAAACAATTAATACGAATATTATTGCCAAATTATCAACATGGTGTTTTTAATTACTTAACTAAGTTGCGGCTATTTTGTACTTAGCGGGCATAAACACCTCAGGAGCTAGTTTAATAGCGCACTTTTAAGCGCTATTAAACAGTAAACTAATAGCTAAATAGTCCGGCTCTGCTAGTATAAAAAAAGTAGTAAAAATTGGATCCGCTTATGAGCTATAAAGGTAATAGATTGACGTTTTTCCCACCTAAAAATAAGGGGGCGTTCTTTTTTGTTTTCATTACTTTGCTCGCGTTATTTATTACTTTTGATTCTCATGCTGCCGATACATGTAAAATAAAGCACTTAAACTCACCCACACCTGCCTCTGTGCTAAAGGTAAATACTCCTTCTGAACTCACTGCTCAACGCGGTGTTAATCAATACCAAATAAGTTGCTCTGTTAAAAACGGTGGCGTACTAAGCTTTTTACGCCCGGGGTTAGATAGCTTTACTTGGCAGCAAAACAACACTGTAAAAGCGCCCTTAAAAACAGGGCAAGTAGCCTACTTAATGGACTCGGGGGCTTTTACAGCCACAATAACATTAGAATCAAAGCTTAATTACACACCGCGGTTTAAATGGCAGCCAACTCATATTTATTTTAAAAAAGCACAGCAACATTCGCTGATTATGGGCTCATTTTATGGGTTGTGCATTACACTTATTTTTTATGTATTAATAATGGGACATAGACTTAACGAAAGTGTATTTAAGCTCTACAGCATTTACATTTTTTGTATTGGCAGCTTTATTTTACTCCAAGAAGGGCAACTGTATTTATTTGTAACGCAGCATGTATCTGGCGTTATTTTTAACTTATACCTACTTAGCATTGGCTTAACCGTACTAAGTGCCACGTGGTTTATGCTTGCGTTACTCGAGACTAATAAACGCTGGCCTAAATTAACTAAGCTGCTCAAAACATTGGCCTGTACTGTAATGCTATGCGCGGTACTTAAAATGCTCGTTACCGACCTGTTATTTTGGACAATAGCAGGGCATATAATGGCTTATTCTTCGCTGTTTATTGTGGCTGTTATTTTTACTTTAGCAGCAATACAAGCCCTCAAAGGTGTACGCGAGGCAACACTCGTATTTGTAGCGCTTAGCTTTGTATTAGTAAGTATGATTTTTAGGGTGCTGCTTATTAACCAAAGCCCGTTTATGCAGCGTTATGGGTTTGTGTTAGCGTTTGCGGTTGAATCATTTTTATTAGCTGTTGCGGTTTCAAGGCGTATAAGCCGAATGCGAATTGCACAAAAGCGCGCCGAAACCGAAGCAGACTACGACCCCCTTTGTGGTATTTTAAACCGCAGGGGCTGGGCTAAAAAATCATCCGCGCTTATCAATATGCACGCCAAAAAAGGCGGCGTATTATGCTTGATGTATATAGATTTAGACGACTTTAAACAAATAAACGACAGCTACGGGCATGCTGTAGGCGATGACGCTTTATGCAACGTTGCCCGTTGCTTAAAAAGCAGTGTTCGCAGCAGCGATGCTGTAGGGCGCTTAGGCGGTGATGAATTTGTCGTACTTGCACATTTTTATACTAATGCGCAGGTAAATCCTAAAACTCATCATTTAAAAACCGCCTTAAATAGGCTCACAATAAATCACAACAACGACCCTATAGCCATTAAAGCCAGTATGGGTACTACCGTATTTAGTGAACCGCCCCACTCTATTGATGAAATTTTAAAAGCGGGCGACACCGCCATGTACCACGAAAAAATACAACGAAAGGTTAAACCGCTCACGTTAGTAGATGGCTAAATTTAAGCAATACTGCTTATTGCTATTAAACCGTAGCCGGCTTGGCAAATCGTTTACGGTTTACATAGTGGCTCATAATAATGGTAAATAAAGTTGAGCACACTGCAGCCGCTGCATATACCTGCCAAATCACAAATTCAAACTTAAGCGCGAGTGCAATCACAGCAAAAAACACACAGCCCCCTAACGAGCCAATAATGCCGCCGTTAAGCACCTTATACGCCGAGTATTTTTTATCACTTGCATGCGCAATACTGCCCATAACCGCCAAAATTACCGGAAAAGTAGAAAGTAACCCGCTCCACATTGACCCTATTTTTGCCGATATAAACGTAACTAACATAATAAAGCAGCTGACCAATAACATTTTTAGCGGCAGCTCCCACGCAGCGGTAAAAGGTTTGGCATCGGGCGCAAATTTTAACTTACTCGATGCCAGCGCAAGCACCAATAAAGTACTAAGCGAGAGCACCGATGCAAAGGCAATATTAACCGGCAATAACAAGGTAAATGCACTAAAAGCGCACCATAGTGTTAATGCCGCAAACAGCGCTTTAACCACCCCATATTTTGCAAGCATGGCAGCATAACAAAAACAAAATAAGCCTATACCGCTCATGCCATACAACGACGCCACAGCCGAGTTACTAGCAAATAACTTACCTTGCTCAAGCGCAATAAAATACGAAATAGGGCCCGATGTAATAGGCAAGCCCGGAATAATACCGCTCACAAAACTGCCAAAGCGTTTTTGAGCAAAGTGAATAAATAATAAAAGTAATGGCGCAATGGTGAGTTTTAACAGCAACATAAATAACTATAAAGTATGAGAGTTGCGCATTAGTCTACGTTTAAAATTCCGCACTGTAGAGTGAATAAATATCACTCATACGGTGTAATTATTTTCATCTATAGGTACAAAAAAGGCCACTACAAAAGTGGCCTATTCTTTAATAAATATTGCTTACGCTTTTTTAAATAAAACCTCAGGGTTTACCATGGTTTTCATTTCAAGCACGTTGCCGTTTGTATCTTCAATAAAAAAGGTTTCTTGTTCAAACTCATCACCAACAAAACGGCGATACGGTTTATCTAGGTATTCAAGCCCCGCATCTTCTATACGTTTTTTTAAACCGTTAAATTCATCTTCAGATAAATGAATACCAAAATGCGGTACCGCCACTGCGCCCATATCTACATCGTGGCGAACAGTGGGTAAGCGCTCTTCGCTTTGGTGTAATGTGAGCTCATTACCCCAAAAGTCTATGTCTACCCAGCGCCCTTCTTCGCTGTTCCCTGTTTTACAGCCAAGCACATCACAGTAAAACGTTTTCGCTACTTTTAAATCGCCAGCGGGTATAGCCAAGTGCAAACAGTTAGACATAAATTACCTTTAATCTTTTAAATTTGTATATTAATAACCTCTATTATACATAAAATATAATTTATGAAACATTAACAGCCACAAATAAGCATAGTTAATACCAACCCAGATTAAAAAGTAGCCTTAATAACATTTAACGCTAACACCCACATTTTATTTATTAGAGATAGTTAGAAAGCGTAAAAGGATTAGTTTAAAATGCGCTGCTATGATTAAATTCTTATTTTTAAAGTTTATAACCTTCTTTTTAGGCTTTGTAGCCTGCTTTGCCATGCACACAACTTTTGCATTGCCCTTAGTTATTTCGGCGGCGCTTACAGGGCTAATTGGCTCGTTTATTCCTTTTCCTGCTCGGTTTAAAAACCATCCCTATGCGGCTATTTACGCAGGTAGTTTTGCCGGTATGTGCTCTACACACTTAATTACAAGTTATTGGGAAATAGCCATAATTTCTGTTATTGGCGCCAGTTTATATGTGCTTACCATAAATATGTTTACCGGATTTGGCGGTAAGCTTGGCAGTGTTGCCTTTGCAAGCGTAGCTTTATTTATGTTGGCCAAAGGAATGGTTTTATGAATTTAGAATACCCGTTTATAGCCTTATTAGGAGCGTTTTTAACGTTTTACTTAGCCAAACATAATCGTTTTGATGGCATACGTGCATCGGCCTCGCTTTCTATTATTGCTTATTTACTATTAAGTGCTTTAAACCTAAACCCCGACTTATACTCAGTCGTGTTTTTTGGCGGCACGTTTATAGGCATGAGCGCCCCACACCGATTTGGTATTTATACCGTGGCCAGCTCATCTATTTTATTTTCGTTTTTATTTGAATATCTAGTACCAAAGCTTGATGGTTATGGCGGTGCCTTAGGTGTGAGTGCATTTTTATCTATCTGTATTTGCCACATGTTTATTTTACTCGGAGCGCCAAGAAGTAAAAAGCCACTTGGCTAAATCACTCGTTTTTAACTTTAACGCTACTGGTTGGGTAGCCAAATAGCACTTTGTATTTAGCTTTTAACCCTTTCGCCGTATAGGTACTTTTTAATAAATGAGCCCACTGATGAAACGTTATTATTAGTGGGTTATTACTATTTATCTGCCCTACTATGCCGTATTTACAGGGCTGATTTTTGTTTTCTTCTACAAATGTGCCAAATAATTTATCCCAAATAATAAGCACTCCGGCAAAGTTTTTATCAAGGTAGCGTTTATTAATTGCATGATGAACCCTGTGGTGCGATGGCGTATTAAATACGCTTTCAAACCAGCCTAACTTAGCCACTATTTGCGTGTGCACAAAAAATTGATACGCCAAATTAAGTGCTACTACACTAAATACGGTTAAAGGGTCAAAGCCTAGTAGTATCATAGGTAGCCAAAATACCCACATGCCGGCTACTGGGTACATTATGCTTTGCCTAAACGCAGTGGTAAAATTCATTTTAGTGGAACTGTGGTGCACCACATGCGCAGCCCACAACCAATGAATATGATGCGACGCACGATGAAACCAATAGTACAAAAAATCTTGCAGTAAAAATGCAAAAGCAACGCTTAATACACTTAGCTTTATATCAAATAAGCGGTACTCGTAAAGCATGTAAAAAAATGGCATAAGTAGCAGCAGTGCCATTGCATCTGCGCCTTGGTGCAACAAGGCTAAAACGGTGTTTGCTAGGCTGTCTTTTATATTGTAATAGCGCTTAAATTTTACAAATTCAAAGCATACAAACACTAAAAAAACAGGGCTTAGGGCAAGTAAAATAATTTCTGAGTTCATACTTTGCCCACCATAAAGTAATGCTGCAGTTTATTTAATGCCTGGGTTATATCTTTACTAATTAAGTGTTTTAGCAAAGCATTTGGCAGCCACCACGGCGCTTTGCAGCGTATACAATAATTAAGCTCGGTAGTGATACTTTTAGCGCCTGTATTAGCAACTAAATAAATATCACCTTGATGGTTTGCCACAGGCTTATTACCTACTATTTGGTAGCAAATGTGGCTGGGGTTAGCCATTATTATACGCTCATTAAACGTGGCATTTGCCATTTTCACTTGCCTAATAGCGCCTTTCCCGCCTTTTAGCTCACCGCTATTTGCTGTTTTTATTAGCTCAAACTTGGCATTAAAAAAGCGATCTAACTGCTGATGCTCCAACAAGGTGGTTATTATTTGCAAAGGATCTGCATTAAGCGTTTGTTTTATTGATATAAAGATCATTGTTTACAGCGAAGATAATTACTCATGTAACTAGCATATAAAAATTGAACATGGCAAGCTTGCTCATACACGACCATTTTTTAGCTTTAGACGACAAATGCATACACTGGCTGATCATTACTTTTCAAGCATTTTAGATTACTTGCAAACCCAAGGTATTGATTCTAATACGGCTCTTAAGGCAATCGGGTTTACTGAATTTAGTCGCCAGCATAGTCAGCAATTAGCACCCCGTATTAGTTTACAAAGTTACAATGCGCTGCTTGTGTATGGCCAAAAAGCGCTAAACGATCCGCTGTTTGGTTTTACTTTAGGTATGCACATTCGCCCCGCAGATTACGGTATATTGGGCTATTTAATAGAATCGAGCGATACCCTAAGTAGCGCTATAAAGGCACTGTTAAATTACGACAGCTTAGTGGCAGATATTGGTAAAGCGCAGTTTTTGCAAACTGCAGACACCGCTACGGTGCGCTGGCATGCTCATCCTCATTGTAATGAACAAGTAGTATTACGAAACATGACTGCGTGGGTAAGCGTTATTCGCCAGTTAATAAACGCATCACTTTGCCCAAGCAGTATCAGCTTTATACATAATTGGCCTAAAAGGCACACGCAACAGTTAGAAGCGTGGTTTAAATGCCCCGTTATAAGCGGCGCAGCGCATAACCAAATAAATTTTCCGAGCAGTTATTTAAACCTTGCCTTTAAAACCGACAACGCCATTGTAAATGCTACATTTAAGCAGCTTTCACAACAGCAGCTATCGCGTTTTAAAAGTCAGCAGTGCCTAACAGAAAAAGTTAAACAGCTACTTATTGCAAAAACAACATTACAAAATTGCCAGCTTATTGCAGTTGCAAGCGCACTAAACGTAACACCGCGCACACTACAGCGACATTTAAAAAAACAACATGTAACCTTTGCGCAATTGCTTGAACAAGAAAGAAAAAACCGCTCCCACACGTTAGTTGGCACGCTCCCACTTAGCGAACTAGCTAACCTGTTAGGCTTTAAAGATCAGAGCTCGTTTAATCGTGCTTTTTTACGATGGCACCATTGCACACCCACACAATTTTTAAAACGTAAATGAACCACAGTGTTATTCACATTAAATAAACATTTATGGTATACCTTTTAATCAACACTCTTTAAACTAGAGCGCATAATAATTAAAAATGTGGGTTAAATTTGTGCGTGTAGTATTAAGTATTTTTGTGTTTATGCTTTATAGCGCCATGTGCAACGCACAGACCATTACCTTTGTAGCAGAAGATCTCCCGCCTTATCATTTTATAAATGAAAATAACGAACCCGACGGCGCATTAGTCGATTTAGCCAAAACCACCATTAAACACACAAAGCTATCCGCCAAGTTTGAAATAATTCCTATGGCGCGTATTTTTACAATGCTTGAAAACAACCCAAATGCAATTGCGTTGTCTCTTTTAAAAACCCCTATTAGAGCAAGGCAATACACCTGGCTAGGTGAGTCATACTTTGCCGATGCTTATTTAGTTAGCTTAAAAAACCGTACTGATGAAGTTACCCACCTTAATCACGCAAAATTTTACCAAGTGGCCACAATACGTGGCTATTCAAGTGCCACCTATTTGAAAAACGCCGGTTTTACCGAAGACAAAAACCTAGTTCTTGTAAGCTACTATCAGCAACTGTGGCAAATGCTTTATAAAAAACGCATCGACTTTGTACTAACCAACACACTTACGTTAAATAACGAGCTAAAGCACTCAGGCCTAAATCCCAATTTAATAACTAAGCGAATTCATTTAACCGACTACCCTTCAAAATTATATTTTAGTGCCAACAAAACCCTAGATAAACACACCGCAAGCGCTATTAGCTATGCACTTAACACGCTAAAAGAAAACGGCGAATATCAGGCTATTTTAAACAAGTGGCAGCTACCGCTTCCGGCTACTGCCAACAAGTTGTAATAAACAGGGTCTATAATTTTAGCAACGCAAACACTGCTAGTTGGCTATGCGAACAATTAAAACACCTCAGGGTATAAAACTCAGTTACCAAGACGAAGGCGATAAAAAAGCCCCCGCAATCATACTTATTATGGGTTTAGGCGCACAAATGACCGTGTGGCCGGACTCGCTTTACTACACCTTAGTAAAAAAAGGGTTTAGGGTTATACGCTTTGATAACCGCGACACTGGCCTATCTACCCATTTAGAGCATCACCCTAGCCCGAGTTTATTTAAATCGTGGTTAAGTAAACGCCTGCCTATACGCACGCAAACGCCCTATTTACTTGATGATATGGCAAACGATGTATTAGCGCTTATGGCGGCGCTTAAAATAAAAAAAGCGCATTTTGTAGGTGCTTCTATGGGCGGTATGATTGCTCAGCTAATTGCAGCTCAACATAAAAAAAAGGTGCTAAGTTTAACCACTATTATGTCAAGCTCTAGCCTGCCAAGGCTGAGTGCCAAAAGCATTGGCGTATTTATAAAGCTTGCCAAATTAAAGCCCAAAACATCCAGCCGTGATGAGGCAATAAACTACAACATTAAACTTAACCAACTTATTGGCAGCCCCGCTTACCCTCAATCAGAAGACGCACTTCGCCATCATGCAACGCAAATTGTAGAGCGCGCGCATAATCCAAGTGGCTACAAACGCCAACTTATTGCTATGGCCGCGAGTAAAGACAGGCAACATTTAATTCGTAAAATTAAAACGCCTACTTTAGTAATTCACGGCAGCGACGATGTGGTAATACCCGTAAGTGCAGGCAAAAAAACGGCAAGCCTTATAAAAAAAGCCAAGCTAAGAGTAGTCCCTGGGATGGGCCATAACTTTGCGCCAGAACTTATGCCTCTTATGACAAAGTGGATAGTTAAGCATGTAAAAAAAGCGCAGCGCAAACACCTAAATAAAAAACGCAAAAAACAACAGCAACAAAAAACCACTTTGGTATAACCAAAAAGGCACTATAAAAACTACGAAAACAAAAAATTGGTAATGTTGATATTTTAAATTGGTATGTTAGATTAAAGTTAAGCGAAGTTAATATCGCTCATTTTTAATATCATCACACAGAGACAACAATGAAAAATCTAACATCTACTTTTAAACTCACAGCACTGGCTGCTGTTACCCCTTTGCTATTTATGGGCTGTGCCAGCACAAGTACACCTGTTGATAGTAATGTCGCAGTACCTGCGTCAAAATTTGATTTATCGCAATGGAAAATAAACGTACCTGTAGATCTCAATAACGATGGAAAAATAGATACCGTAGACGTAGAAGAGATCCAAAACTACGCGCACCCTGATTTTTTCTACCTTGATGATCAAGGTTATATGGTATTTACCTCGCCAAATAAAGCGCTTACCAGTGCCAATTCAACCAATACCCGCAGTGAACTAAGACAAATGATCCGCGGCACCAATACCAAAATAAAAACTAAAAATTCAAAGAATAACTTTGCCCTAGCTGTACACCCGCTATCGGAGCGCTTTGGCTCGGTAGGCGGAAAAATGGAAGCCACCCTCAAGGTGGATCATGTTGCACTTCGCGCTAACGATCCTAATAAAAAAGCCGCTTACTCTGTGGTGGTAGGGCAAATTCACGCAGGTAAAGATCAAGCCCTAATAGATACAAAACTGGGTTTTGGCTGGGGTAACGAACCGCTTAAAATTTATTATAAAAAATGGCCTGACCATAAAACCGGATCTGTTTTTTGGAACTACGAACGTAACTTACCAAAAAAAGATCCTAACCGTACCGACATTACATACCCTGTGTGGGGTAACACCTGGGAAAACTCGGACGATCCCGGTGCGACAGGCATAGCGCTTGGCGAAGACTTTAGTTACACAGTAAACGTGCATAAAAACATGATGTACTTAACCTTTAGCGCCCAAGGTAAAAAAGACGTTAACTACGCAATTAACTTAGGCAATAACGTAGATGCCTATGGCAAGGTAGATGATAAAGATCACCCTAATGGCTATGCTGCCGATTGGCATTACTTTAAAGCGGGTGCTTATAACCAATGTAGCACCAAAAGCGCTAAAGGCATTTGGTACCCAGGTTGTTTAGGCACTGGCGATTGGGCCACCGACAAGCAAAATGGTGATTACGCCCAAGTGAGCTTTAAAAAATTAGTATTAAGCCCATCAACTAAGCCGTAAGCGTTGTTGTAGTTAAGTAGTTTTTAAGTGATGTAAACAGTGGCGATGGTAAATTATTAATGTCGCACCAGCGCCACTGCATACATTTATTTGGCTCGTTTAGCACAGGCTCGCCGCCCTCGTAATCGGCTTTTACATATAAAGTAATGTAGTGTTTATTCTCAGCACTAAAAATATCGTTAGTAAAATCAAGCTTGGTAATTTTACTCACATTTAGCCCTGTTTCCTCAAATACCTCGCGTATTGCGCACTGCTCAACACTTTCACCAAATTCTAAATGTCCACCAGGCGTTGCCCATGTATTTGCACCATGCGACCCTATTCGCTCACCTAATAAAATAATGTTTTGGCGCATTATAATAACCGCAACCCCTACTCTTACTACGTTACTCATATTGTATTTTCTCTTATTTTAATTGCGCGCCATGCTGAGCCACACGCTTTGTATTGTCAATTTTGTATTTTAAAACCCAAAGTGTTGTTTAACTTTTAGCCGACCATAGTCGAATACCTATCGGTTAAAAAAAAGCCTACCTTTTGTAAGGTCTCTCACACACATTTAGTATTAGGAGCCCATTATGTTAGGCCCATATAAACAACAATACGAAAGCTTTAAACAAAACCCAGCACAATTTTGGCTTGAACAAGCAAAGCGCCTACCTTGGTATAAAAATCCTGAACACGCCTACACACAAGATACTGACGGCCTTTACCATTGGTTTGATGATGGCCAACTAAACACCAGCTTTTTAGCGCTCGACCAACACGTTATTGCCGGTTTTGGCGAGCAAACCGCGCTTATTTACGACTCCCCCGTTACCAACACGCAGCAGAAGTATAGCTACTACCAGCTACAGCAAGAGGTAGCTAAATTTGCCGGTGTAATGCAATCGTTAAGCGTTAGTAAAGGCGACCGCGTTGTTATTTATATGCCCATGATCCCCCAAGCTGTAATAGGTATGCTGGCCTGCGCCCGATTAGGCGCTATACACTCTGTGGTATTTGGTGGTTTTGCAGCGCATGAACTCGCCGTACGTATAGACGATGCTAAACCTAAACTCATACTGAGCGCTTCGTGCGGTGTAGAGGTAGATAGCGTAATAGAATATAAACCGCTGATTGATCACGCCATAGATCTTGCCAATCATAAAATAGATCACTGCGTTATTTACCAGCGCGAACAAGTAGCTGCCACGCTTATCCCCACAAGAGATATTAACTGGGATGAGGCAATGCAAACAGCCACTGCAGTAGAGCCAGTACCTGTAAGTGGGCGTGATCCTCTTTATATTTTATATACCTCAGGCACCACAGGTACGCCTAAAGGCGTAGTGCGTGAAAACGGCGGCCATGGTGTTGCTATGCACTACAGCATGGAAACCGTTTACGGCATGCAGCCCGGCGACGTATTTTGGGCTGCCTCAGATATAGGCTGGGTCGTTGGGCACTCCTACATAGTGTATGCCCCGCTAATTTATCGCTGTACAACAGTGTTGTTTGAAGGCAAACCAGTTCGCACACCTGATGCCAGTGCATTTTGGCGAGTAGTAGAGCAGTACCAAGTAAATGCATTATTTACAGCGCCCACTGCGTTTAGAGCCATCAAAAAAGAAGACCCAAATGCAGAGGGCTTTAAGCAGTACAACACCAGTAGTTTAAAACGACTATTTTTAGCTGGCGAGCGGCTCGACCCGCCAACGTACAACTGGCTAAAAGAAAAAACCAACCTGCCAATACTCGATCACTGGTGGCAAACAGAAACCGGCTGGGCCATTGCCTGTAACCCCGTAGGCATAGAAGAATTAGTAACAAAACCAGGTAGCTCTACCGTGCCAACCCCTGGGTTTGATGTGCAAATATTGAATATGCAAGGCGAGCAATGCGCACCAAACGAGCAAGGCGTGGTGGCTATAAAATTGCCGCTGCCGCCAGGTTGCTTACCCACCATTTGGCAAAACACAGCACGCTTTAAAACCGGTTATTTAACTCAGTACCCGGGGTATTATCTTTCCGGTGATGGTGGTTACATAGATGACGATGGCTACCTATTTATAATGGGCCGCACAGACGATGTTATAAACGTAGCAGGCCATAGGCTTTCAACCGGCGAAATGGAAGAAATAGTCGCATCCCACCCAGCCGTTGCAGAGTGCGCGGTGTTTGGGGTTACCGATACACTAAAAGGCCAATTACCGATGGCCATGATCGTACTTAAAAACGACTTTACCGGCTCCCCTACCGATGTAGAGCAAGAGCTTGTGCAAACAGTACGCAACCAAATAGGCGCTATAGCGTGCCTTAAAACGATAGTAAGCGTAGAGCGATTACCAAAAACTCGTTCAGGTAAAATACTACGCAAAAATTTACGTCAACTGGTCGATGGCGACGAACTACAAATTCCTTCAACCATAGACGATGCCGGTATTTTTGAAGAAATAAACCAGCAGCTCACCCTGCGTTAAATCCAACCTAACAAAGCCATTTTATATTTAAAATAAAATGGCTTTTACTTTGACTGAAATTTTATACTCATTAGCACTTTCCTACTTAATGCTAGGGTCTGTTGATCTTTTAAGGTTAAATTTGCAGCTGTCTGTTTGGTATTTAGGCAAGGCAGAGCCTATATAGTGTGGTTGTTCCCCACAAATAGGCGATAACGTAGCATTAATGCCAAACAGGCGCTGCCCAAAGGGTTCTTCCTAGGGGCTATTTACTCTTTGTTGCCTACATGGATGTAGGTAAAGGGCGTGAGCAGGACGCGGAAGCTTTGCTCGGCTTTTACTTAGCCCACTAGGTTACAAACCTCGCGCCGCGATTAAATAGCCCCTAGTTTGAACAAATTTTAATCCGCAAAGGTCAACAGACCCTTAGAACATTAAACAGGATTGTGCATGCTTCGCTTATTACAAACACTACTTGCCACCAGCCTACTATTTACAGGTTTTATGGCGCAAAGTTACGAAATTGAAGATTTAGGCGATGGCCTCCACCGCTTTATTGACGACAGACACCGCTCGGTATTTTTAATCACCCCACAAGGTGCAATAGTTACCGACCCACTTAATAAAAAAGCCGCCACTTGGTTAAAGGAGCAAATTAAAACTCGCTATAACGTACCCGTTAAATACGTTGTATACAGCCATAATCACAGCGACCATATTTACGGCGCAGAGGTATTTAAAAGCCCGCACACAACCTTTGTTGCGCACAAACTTACCGCGCAAGATATTAAAAACACGAAAATAAAAACGGTTATGCCTAACCTTACTTTTGATGATGAACTAATACTTAGCCTTGGCGGCTCAACCTTAAAACTTAACTACCACGGCCCTAACGATGGCCGAGGCTCAGTAAGTATGCTGTTCGAAAAACAAAAAACACTATTTGTGGTCGACTGGATAGTCATTGGCAGAATGCCATGGCAAAAACTGTGGAGCTACGATATTCAAGGTATGATTAATTCAACCCAAGCGGTATTAAATTACGACTTTAATACCTTTGTGGGCGGCCATGCCGATATGGGTAATAAAGCCGATGTAGCACGTTACTTACGCTATATAGAGAAGCTTTACAGCCAAGTAACCGCAGGCGCACTTGCAGGGCAAAGCCTAGAGCAAATAAAACAAAACGTTAAGCTCGATGAATTTTCAGATTTAAAGCAATATAAAGCATGGCTGCCACTTAATATTGAGGGCGTATACGAGCGCCTTATGGAAGAGTCGGGCATGGGCTGGCGCAGCGATTTATAAATTGTATGTGTATGCATTTATAGCTTAAATACAAGTGCATACGTATTCACATTGAATTAACAACGCAAGCTTGTGATAGTGCACTTTTTGTATGCTAAGGCGCCACCATGAAATTAGTTGCTTTACTGTTTAGCTTATCAATATTTGTAGTGCATACCAGCTATGCAAATACGCCCACAGTGCAAGTAAGCAAGGGCCACATTGAGGTGATCGACAATATAGAATCACAGTTTGTAAAAAACCGTTTTTTAAATGTATGGCTACCGCCAGGTTACAACAAAAACACCACCTACGATGTACTTTACATGCACGATGGCCGCATGCTGTTTGACGCCAATAGCACATGGAACAAACAAGAATGGCGCGTAGATGAAGTAGCCGGCTCATTAATAGAGCAAGGCAAAGTACGCCCATTTATTGTGGTAGGCATTCCAAACGCCGTTGAAAACCGCCACAGCGAATACTACCCACAACAACCGTTTGAGGCCTTGAGCAAACAAAAGCAAAATGCCCTATACCAGTTAGAAAAATACCCAGGCCACAAATTATTTGCCTCTAAGGTGTACTCAGACAACTACTCACGCTTTTTAGTTAAAGAAGTTATTCCTTATATAGAGTCTAACTACAACGTAAATAAAGGCGCGCAGCATCGCTATATTGGTGGCTCTAGCATGGGTGGGCTTATATCGTGGTATACACTACTTAATTATCCTAACGAATTTACAGGCGCTATTTGTATGTCGACCCACTGGCCAGGTATTTTTAGCCACGACGACGAAGTATTTGCCGAGTTTAAAAATTACATTGCCAACAACATCGAAAAGCTGAGTAACCAAAAAGTGTATTTTGATTATGGCGACAGCACTTTAGATGCCATGTACCCTAGGCTACAAGCGCAAATTGATGATTTATTTATGGCGCAACAATACCCAGCAAAGCTATGGCAAAGCCAGTATTTCCCGGGGGAAGATCACACCGAAAACGCGTGGGCAAAACGCTTACACATTCCCCTTGAGTTTATGTTTAGAAAAACCAAGCAAGCTGCCCCCGAATAATCATTTACAAGTATTATCCTATCAGCAATCACAAAAAAGCGGCTTAACGTTTACTACGTTAAGCCGCTTTTTTAATAGACTTTTAAACCTAATTAACCAAATAACTAACTAAAATCGACCACCACTTCATAGCGCCCTGGCATGTCGTTTACATCGTAAACCCAGCCGTGGCGTTTAATTATTTTTTCGCTTAATTGCAGGCCTAGTCCGTACCCTATGCTGGCGTGTTTTGCTGAAGGCGAGATCCCTTTAGGGGCATCGTCCTGCTTACTACAATTAACAATAGTGACTTTACTGCCTTGCTGCGTAATGTGTACCTGTCCAAATTGGGTATGTTGGTAGGCATTACGAATTAAATTAGTCAGTACAATGTGGCACGCAGTAGCATCGGTTGTAATAACGCTCTCTTGTTGGGTGTTTAAAACCACCTCAACGTGCTTCGCATTAAGCAGGTAATTAAGCTCGTTACTCAGGGTCGTTATTTTATCACTAAGGTTTAGCGGTTCTGGACTACTTTGCTGATCTTCGTTGCGGCTTAGCCATAATAACGTATCGGTTAAATCGCTCATGGTTAAACCGGCACGCTCTATACGCTCAAGTGTAAGCTGTTGTTTATCACTTAACGGGGCTTTTTCGCTCAGCCGATTGAGTAGCTCAACGTTACTGCAAATAACCGAAATTGGCGTACGCAGCTCGTGGCTGGCATAGCTTAAAAAGCGCTGCTCACGCTCTACGCTTTCATTCGCGGAAAGCAAGCTGCTGCGTATTAATGTGGCTAAAGTATTTAGTTCGTTATATGTAAAATCAGGCGGTGTTTGCTGCAGATTAGTTTGGTTTAACGATTTAGCCCAACCCCTTAACGACTCCACTGGCTTGGCTATTTTTTTCATTACCATAAACAAAAAAAACGCAAATAACACAATGGCCGCAATGCCTGTAATGGCAATCCATAGCATGCGTTGTTCCGGCTCTATATTAGCGAGTAATTGGGGTTTGTCTTTTTCGAGCATAATGCGCGATATATAACGCGGCTCGCCTTCGGGGCTTGGATAATACACCACAAAAAATAAATTTTGCGGCATAGAAAACATCGATGGCCTGTCTTTTTTTTTATGTAAAAGCCCCACCTCTGTTGGTTTTTTAAAACGCTGCTGAATTGACGCAGGCATGTCTTCCCAGCGGCTTGCTATATTAAAGCCCACCAGCTCTTTTGTTTCCCCAGGCTTTACTTCTGTGGTTTGCGAAAGCTTTAACATCACCCCATTTAAGCCTTTATCTAGCCCATCAATAAAGTAATTTACACTTAAAAACGAAAAGCCAATGGCCATAGCAGAGCTAAGCACCACCATACTGGCAAAAAAGTAGAGCCTTAAACTAGGCCTTATTTTCATTGTGGTTGCCCTTCATTTGCTGTTATTGCAAAGCCCACACTAGGTATCGTTTCAAGTGTAACTTGGTGTGTGGTGGCTTCTAATTGCTTACGTAAATGATGCACATGCACTTTTAAACTGTTGCTGTCGGGCTGCTCTTCGCCCCATATAGCTTGCATAATAGCGCTGCGCGTAACAGGCTGCGGCGCATGGCGTACTAAGGTTTCTAGCAATTTAAATGCAATGGGCGATAACTTTAATGTTTGCCCCTCTACATCGGCACTTCGCTTTGCTAAATCTAAATTTAAATTAGCTAAGGTGAGGCGTTTTGCCTCACCACTTTTGCGCTTTGCCAGCACTTGTACCCGCGCTACTAGCTCTTTCATGGCGAAGGGTTTTACTAAATAGTCGTCGCTACCGGCGGCAAAGCCCTCAAGTTTATTATCGAGGCTATCGCGTGCGGTCAACATTAATACCGGAATATCTTTACCTTGTTCACGCAATGTTTTGCACATTGTTAAGCCGTCCATTTTGGGCATGTTTACATCTAAAATAATCATCTGATAATCATTAATTTGCAGTAAATTTAAGCCCAAAACGCCGTTGCTTGCATGGTCACACTCAATGTCTTCTATATCGAGGTAATCAACAATTGTTGTTGCCAGGTCTATGTCGTCTTCAACCAGTAGTACGTTTATCATTAAGAGGCAGCTCCTTGGGTGCGTTTACCACTTAAAAAGTCTAACACATTGGCAAGTAAGCGCTTAATGTCTATTTGAATCATTAATAATGCCGGAATAAGGATTAATGTAATAACTGTGGCAAACAAAATACCATAACCAAGTGATGCCGCAGCAGGGATTAAAAACTGTGCCTGCATTGAGGTTTCGCTTAATAACGGCACTAAGCCCGCATAGGTTGTAATTGAGGTAAGCATTACCGCGCGCAGGCGGCTTGTACACGACTCTACAATGGCATCGTGCGTGCTCATGCCTTCATCTTTTACCAGCTCGTTAAAGCGCGATACCAATAATAGGCTGTCGTTTACAACCACCCCACTGAGCGCCAAAATACCATTTAAAGAAAGTATGCTGATGGTTAAGTCGTTCCACCAATGGCCTAAAATAGCCCCCACAATACCAAAGGGAATCGCCACCATAATCAACATAGGTTGAATGTACGATTTAAGCGGAATCGCCAGCAATACGTAAATAACTAATAACGCGGCTATAAACATAGTGGCCATTGAGCCTGTTGTTTCGTCTTGCTCTTCGGCTTCTCCGGCAAAGTGAATACTTAAGTTAGGAAATTGCGCGTTAAGCTCAGGTACTAAGTCGCGGCTTAAGTTAGCAACTAATTCGTTAGATGCCACAATGTTTTTATCTACTTGTGCGCTTAAGTAAATTGCACGTAGGCCATCAATGCGGGTTATTTCATCTTGCTGATATTCGCTACTTATATTGGCTACGTTAACCAAAGGTACTACGGTGCCATCGGGTAACCTAATACGCGATTGCATAATATCGGCTGGTGTTTTACGGGCGTTTTCTGGGTAACGCACACGTACTTTTACTTCGTCTTTATCGCGCTGGTAACGCTGTACAATTGCTCCACCAAAAGCTTGTAAAACCTGCTCTGATAGGCTCGCCGTATCCATACCTAAGGCGCGCCCTTGTGCATTTAAGGTAAATTTAAGCTGTGGCTGACCTGGGTTTAAATTATCGTCTATGCCATTAACACCAGCGGTATTTTGTAAGCGCTCTTTAAACAGTGCGCCTGCGGCCATTACAGTTTCGTCATCCCACGCTTTTAACTCTACTTTAAAGTTATCGACCATTTTACGTGTAGCCAATACTTGTAGCTTTTTACTGCCCTCTGGCATACCGGCAAGGCGCTGCCATTCTTGTGCAAATTCGCTTGCAGTAAAGTCGCCCTCGTTTAATAGCTCAACACTTACCGTACCGCTAGTATCGCTACTGCTCACTAATTGTAAGCTCGTTATTTCGCTCTCTTGCGAGTCAAACTTATCCATTAAATTTTGCTGGGCTTGTAGTGCACTTTGCTCAAGCGCTAACAAGTTTTTATTAGTTTGCCCATACGCTGCATCGTTTTGCATAACAAGTTCAGCGGTTACGGTATCGCCGGCAATACTTGGGAAAAAACCTACTTTTACCGCGCCCGTCATAGGCATACCAACAACCAGAATAAAAAAGGCCACAAATGCAGCAACAATGGCGTATCTAAATCGTAACGAGTATTCAATAACGCGGCGGTACACTTTATCGCTAAACCAAGTTAGGCCGCTGTCGGCGCCGTGCTGCACCTTTGACCACAAGCCACTAAGGCCCGACTTTAACTGGCGTTTAGTGCTTACGTGGGCTAAATGCGACGGTAAAATAAGTTTTGATTCAACAACCGAAAGCAACAAACAAATCGTCACTACGGTTGCAAACTGAGAGTAAATTTTACCTAAGTTGCCAGATACATTCGAAAGCGCAACAAACGCAGCTACCGTGGTTAATACCCCAAATAAGGTGGGTACAGCCACCTTCATGGTGCCTAAAATCGTGTTATTAAGGGTGTCGCCGTGTTTTTTGCGAGTGGTGTAAATACTCTCCCCCACAACCACGGCATCGTCGACCACAATCCCCAGCGCCATAATAAAACCAAAGGTGGTCATTTCATTTATGGTCAGTGCGGTGTAGCTGTCGGTCATAAAGTACAGCGTGCCAAAAAATACAAATGGCAAGCCACCTGCAACCCATAGCGCAACGCGTACATTTAAAAATATCGCTAAAATAACAAACACCATAATAATACCGGTTACGGCATTTTTAGTAAGCAGCGATAGGCGCTCGGTGATCATGGTGCTTTTGTCGTGCCAGCTTTCAAGCTCTACATTTTGCGGTAATAAGCCGCGCTCGTGCCATGTATCAATTACGCTTTGTGCTTGCTCAACTATGGTGGTTATATCGCTATTTTCATCCATTAAAATTTCAATGCCTACGGCATTTTGTTGGTTATAACGACTTAGTGAGTTGGTATCTTCTGCGAATGTGTCGGTAACGGTTGCTACATCACCTAATTTAATTTGTGTGCCTGATTGCGTTGTAAATAACACAATATTGGCAAAGTCGCGCTGCCAGTAAGCTTGGTCTGCCGCTTTTAGGCGCATAATTTTATTGCTATCGCGCAAGCTAGTAGAAAGCGGGCTCGATGATTCGTTGTTAATCACCTCGCTTACATCGCTAATAGTTAAACCGTAGGCTTGTAGTTTGCCTTCGTCGATTTCTACCGACATCATAGGGTCAAGCACGCCCGATTGCTCTACATCGCTAATGCCCGATTTAGCTAATAAATCGGCTTTTAGTTTTTCACCTAGGTTTTGCAACGTATGGCGGTCGGCATCACCAAATAATTGTAAAGTTAATGCGTGATCTTGCCTGCGCGCTTTGTCGATCACCGGCTCTTCGGCATCTGCCGGAAAGTTATTTATGGCATCAACTTGGTTTTTAACATCGGTGAGTAGCTCATCAAGCGAGTAATCGGTTTTTTTCTCAATGCTTACATGACTGCCGCTGGCATCGGATGTAGAGGTAATGCGCTTAATACCCGGTACGGTTTCAAGGGCTTCTTCTACTTTTAGGGCGATGCCTTCTTCTGCTTGTAAGGCATCGCCACTGTCGTAAACCACCGATACCGAAATAGTATCTGGCTCAAGGCTTGGAAACGCCTCTTTACGCAAAGTAGAAAGCGACATTATGCCCATTACTATTACGCTAATGAGTAATAAATTGGCGGCCACTGAGTTGTTAGCAAACCAGCTAATAATGCCGTGCAAAGGGTTAGTATTATTAGGTAATTGCGGTGCTTGATGCGGGCTCATTATGGCATCTCCTCAACAATTGGGTTTACTAACATATCGTTTAAGTAGCTTACGAGTGGGCGAGCCACCACACGTAAATTAGTGTGTCCTTCAATTGGAGAGATATAAACGTAATCACCGCGCTCAAATAGTTTTTGCGCTTGAATGCTCAATAACGTGTTTTGCTCGTTTACGTACCAAATTAAGCCCTCTTGCGATACTGCTGAGGCGGGTAATTTAATTACGTTGTTAAGCGCTTTGCCGGCAATTTGTACCGCTAAAAATGTACCTGGTAGCAATGGTGTTGCTTGCTCAAAAGGTTTGTCTAGCGCAACCACTACACTGCGCTGGCGTGAGCTATCGTCAAGATGCTGCTCAAAACGAGCAATGTAACCTTGCCACTGATTCTGTGTTGTTACATCGCTTAAAATAACCTCGCCCGACTTATTGCTTGCCAGGTTTTGCCATTGCCTTAATGAAAGCGGTACGCTAATTTCTACTTTGTCGGTGCTGTTTAATGTAGCCAGTGTATCGCCGATGCTTACGTAAGTGCCTAAATCTACATCGCGCGATAAAATAACAGCATCAAACGGCGCACTTATATGCGTGTTTTTTTCATCACGCTGCGCAGTTTGTAGTGCGTATTGGGCGTTATCGGCCGTTGCTTGGGCGGCTTCTAGCTGTAGCGTTCTAAATACTAAAGGTGAGCTTGGCGCTTGTGTTACGCCCGAGCGCTGCCATTCACGCTTTGCTTGGTTTCCTAAGTCTTGCTCTTCTTGTAGGGCAAGTTTGGCATCTGCTAATGTGGCTTTAGCGCTCGCAACTGCTTGTAAGTATTCGGTGTTATCTATTTGTGCAAGCACTTGGCCTTTTTTAACTACATTACCGGTAGCAAATTGCTCGCTCATATTGGTTATTTCGCCCTTAACTTGTGCTTTTAAGCTAAGAACCCAGTGCGCTTTAGCCTCACCGTGGCCACTAACATAGGCTTGATACGTACTTGGCACAGCGTTAATAACCGATACATTGGGTGCCACAGATTTAGCCGGCTCAGGCTTTGGGCCATTTGCTTGCTGCACCATTTTTTGGCCGTTATATGAAATAGCAAGCCCTATACAAACAATGGCAACAAGAGTTACAACAACAGGTACTGGCGAAATTTTCATGACGATACTCCAAGGCCCAAGGCAAGGCCTAAATCTATACGGTTAGTTAAAAGGGTGTAATTTATTTGACTAAGCTGAGCTTGTAGGTCGTACACCTGCTGCTGCACAGTGAGTAGGTCTAAAATATCAACCAAACCTTGCTGGTATTTGCTTTGGTAGTTGCTATAACTGCGCTTAGCACTGGCAAGTGCTTTACTAATTTGTAGCTGCTGCTGTGTTAATGATTGCTCTTGGCCTAGTGCATTTTCTACTTCGTTTACGGCGCTAAGTAGCGTGTCTTGGTACTCCCAAAACGCTTGTTCGGCATTTAATTTTGCAATATCAACTTGTGCACGAAGTGCCCCGCCTTGAAACAACGGCGCACTTAAACTGCCTAGTAAGTTCCATACTGGGCTGGTTAATAATGCTTGGCTGGGTGTAGTTGCTAAATCGCTAAGCGATGCCGAAAGCGTAATGCTTGGCAGTAAATCTTTGTAAGCTACATCCACTAAATAACGTTTAGATTGAATATTGTAATAGGCACTTTGTAAATCGGGGCGACGCGCTAAATCTTGCTCTGGTAGCGCGCTTAGCGGCTCAATTACCTCAGGTAAAACAGAGGTGGTAGGTAAGTTTTCAAGTTTATCAACGCCCACTAATAATACTAAAGCACGTTTAGCTTGCGCTATTTGCTCTTGGTAATCGGCAATAGTGGCTCGGGTTGAAGCGGTATTTGTACGCGCGGTATCAAGGGCTTCTAAATCACCTAAGCCGTATTGGTAACGCTCAACAATACTTTGCTCGTTATTTTCTAAAACCGTTAAGCGCTGCTGCTCTATGTTAAGTAAATCTTGCTGCAAAATAATGTTTAAATACGTGCGCATCACGCTGGCTACTAAGGTGTCTTTAGCGCCTTGGTAAGTGGCCTGATTACTGGCTATGGTCATGTCTTGCGCGGCTACGTTATCAGCAATTTTTTGCCATACGTCGGCCTCCCAGCTAACCCCTAGTGATGAGCTGTACTGTGTGCCAGTTGTTTCGTTGCGCTGAGCGTCAAAATCGGCATCTACACTAAACCACTGGCTTGCTGCGGTAACATCGCGCTGCGCATAAGCAAGTTTTAGCGCCACATGCACTTGGTTAAATGAAGGGTTATTTGCAACGGCTTGGTTAATAAGCGAATCAAGCCCCGCTATATTCACTAAATCAGTGATATAACTTACCTCGGTTGCATCATCTTGTGTGTATTGCCAATTTGCATGCTGCTTTAGCGATTGCTCGGTGCTATTACCTGTATAGCTTGGCTGGCTACTACACGCAGCAAGCGTGCAGCTAAGTGCAAGCAATAAAACCGTTGAGCGCTTTTTAAAATAAACCATTTAACTGTGCCTAATTTACATCATTACACACAGTGTATTAGGGCAAGGGTTAAGGATGGGTTAAAAGGGGTTAACTAAAAACCTCAGTGAAGTATTTTTCACTGAGGTAGTAATATTTAAAGTGAGCGCGAGTAGCTTAGCGATATAAAATCGAGGCCTGGGTTGGGCTTTTTAATACCAGCGTTTGAATAATGAAAATACTTAAGTGACACGCTATGTTGCTCAGCCTCACCAAATTTCATAGCAATGCCTAGGCGGTCTTCAAACTGGTAATGTGTGCTTATGTTTTTTCCCGCAAATTTGGTGTCATCTAATAAGCTTAAACCAATACCAAACTCGGCAAAAACGCGGTTCCCAGCAATACTGCCAATAGGATAAAAAATAACAGGTGAAAGCGATAAGCCTAAATTAGCGTCGTAGCGTTTTGGGTCATCGTATTCAAAAAAGTTGGCATTGGCTTCTAGGTAAATCTCTAGCTCTTCAAAGCCTTCTATTTGATAATCTAAGGCATTTTGATAAGCCACCTTAATCCCTCGCACGTCTCCTTCACCTTGAATATAGCTCATCGAAAAGTAATCTTGTGCAGCCGTTGCAGCGCCTGCGTATAGCGTTATAGCTATTAAAAACAATTTATAAAGTTTCATGTTATTCACCTCAAGCAGCTCTATTTTTATTGCAATTGCTTGACCTAAACACAGCAAATTTAGCTGCTCTAGATTAAGCAATGATTCAATGAGGTGCATACTAATTGCATTTAACTATTTTGATAATTGCAATTTAAGTGGAATAACTTTCTTCAATATATTGATAATTAAACAGTGCTTGAGCGCACGCTAACGTGTGGTGTTAACCGCTTATATTGCTGCTTAAAAAGCTGCCAACCCACAATACCCGACAAGGTATTACCGCATGCCATACCGATAAATAACCCTGTTAAACCGTAAAAATACGAGCCTAACCAAAGTAGTGGTAAGTAACACAAAAATAGCCGCAATATGGAGATAAATAAGGCCGTGGTCGCAAAGCCCAGCGCGTTACATACCGATACCGTGATCATACATACACCCAAAGCCGCGTAGCTCAGGGGCACAAATGCAAAGTAATCTGTTAGGTTAGCTACTATTTCACTATTATTGCTAAGCGCATTTGCAAGCGGGTTAGCCACACCTAGCATAATAACCGCTAATAAAATTTGTATGCCAATTACAAAACCGCACGCAAGTTTTACTACGCTTAATATTTGCCTAAGCTCGCCCCGCCCTTTTAAATTTCCAACAATGGGGGGCAGCGCCATGGTAAGCGCTAAAATTAAAATAATCGCAATATATTCAATACGGTTTGCAAGCCCCCAAGCTGCTACAGCAAACCCATCATACGCGGCAATCAGTGCCGTTACTATCATGGCTGAAATAGGCGGAATAAACTGTGAAAGTAAAGCCGGCGCCATCATTTTTGCAATGGCTTTTATTGCCTGCTCGGTGCGGTTTTTTAAAACGTCAAAGGTTACAAGTTCTCGTTTAATAAGCGTGTAAAACACCACTGCTAAGCCTATTGCAAAAGCAACACAGCTTGCCCATGCAGCACCCGCTAAACCCATATCAAAGGTAAACATAAACAATGGATCGAGCGCTATATTTAACACGCTGGTTAGCACCATAATTCGCCCGGGCAATAAGGTTTCGTTATGGGCACGGCAAATACTGTAACCAAAATAAAGCAGCGCTCCAAGCCAGCAGCTTATTAACCAAGGCAACCAGTAAAGCTCAGTTAAATTAAATAACGAAGGCGTTGCACCCAGCGCTAAAATTATAGGCTGCTGAAAAAGCCACAACGCCAAGCACAATAGCGTTACTATTACGGTGCCAATAAGTACGATTAAACTACCTAAGTAGCGTGCGTAGTTAACTTTATTTTCCCCAAGTGCAGTAGAAATGGTCGCAGTTGCCGCAATACCTAAGCCTACTTGTACTCCCACAATTACCTGAAAAATAGCAATACTAAAGGCAACTACAGCGAGAGGCTCAGCGCCTAGCTTAGCAATAAAAATACTATCAACCAGCTGGCTTCCCATAATAGAAAACAAGCCAACCAACATAGGCCAGGTTTGCTTAAATAAATACTTTAAAAGTAATGATGTATTACGGCTCATAAGGCAGGCTCACTCTAAACTTAAAAATTTAAACGAGAAAAATACCGAAAAAAAAGGCGCTTATAGTAAGCGCCACAGGAAAAGTCACAATGAATAAGCTGCTAGTATATTTACACAACTAAGTATTGATAATATAGTTGTTTAAATAATCAGTTTATTGAAAAATTTGATAATGAACATTGCCCATTTAAATCTGTTTGTCAGAATCGCAACAACACATAATATTAGCTTAGCTGGCAAGGAGTTAGGTTTGTCGGCTGCGGTTTCTAGCGCCCAAATGAATAAGCTTGAAGAAACGCTCGGCGTTAAACTTATTCATCGTACAACCCGAAAAGTATCGCTAACCGAAGAGGGGCAAGCTTTTTTACCCCACGCCGAGGAAGTGCTTGCCAATGTTGAAATGGCACGCGCCTCGGTAGGTATTGGCAGCGTAACTCCACAAGGAAAATTGCGCATTACCGCCCCTGCTTCGTTCGGGCGTATGCATATTATTCCTGCATTGGCTGGATTTATTGAGCAATACCCCGACCTGACAATTGATTTACGCTTAAGCGATAGCATTATTGATATGGTCGGCGGTGGTTTTGATATAGCAATACGCGACGCCGCATTAAACGACTCAACCCTTATAGCCCGAAAGGTTGCCCGTGATAAACGCTTAATTTGCGCATCGCCTAAGTACCTTGCTAAACACGGCACACCTAAAACACCACAAGATTTAAAAAATCATACCTGTGTTAATTTACATGGTTTAACTACGTGGTCGTTTATTACACCCGAGGGCACACAAAACATTAAAACCAATAACGTATTACAAGCTGATAACGGTGAAGCGGTGCGCGATGCGTGCGTGCAAGGCTTAGGTATTACGTTAATGTCGAGCTGGTGTGCCTATAAAAAACTACAAAGTGGTGAGCTGGTACAAATTTTACAAGACTACCCACTTGCTTCCGACACCGCTATTTGGAGTGTTTACCCAAGTTCGCGTTTATTAGCGCCAAAAGTAAGGGCCTTTATAGACTACTTTAGCGGCTACTTTGGTGACGAACCCTACTGGGAAAAAATATAAATATTTAACTGTAAAATATAAAAGCACAAACCTAGGTTTGTGCTTTTTGCGCTTTAAATATATGGAGCTTTATTGGTAAACCTTGGGCAAGTAAAAACAGCAGTTGCTAACTTGTACTTTTATACTTCGTATTTAATCGTGTAAGTTTATTAAATAACTTAATAACAACTCCCAATAATGTTAATTAAAAGCTAGCCATGCATCTCAAACATATCAATAACTCTTTTAAAACTTTCATTTTATTTGCACAATTTATTGCCATACTAAAACTTTCGTATATAAATCGTTTTGGGGTAAGTATGAGAACAATTAAACGAAGTCGTTTAAAAGCGCCTAGCGTTCACACTACAAAAACTAAGCTCGCATTTTGCCTGCTTAGTGCCACGGTACTTTTAACTGCATGTGGCGAGCAGATAAAAAGCGAAAGTACACCTGTCTCCCCAGAAACTAAAAGCGCTAAAAACACGCTTATAAATACCGATGAATTTAATATTAAAGCCATGGTAAAGCTGCCACAAACTGTTGAGTGTACGCTTGAAAACGGCTTACAAACTCAGTGTGCTCAAGTGGTTTTAAAATATCAGCCCGACAACATTGAAGTCGGCCCTTTTTGCCCAGAAACACTCGACGACGTAGGCGGAATTTGGGATTGGGATGGCACCGATGCGGGGCTATATAGGTTAGATAAAGCATTTTTAACCATGCTTAACGAGCAAGGTTTTACCTTTTACGATGAAGACGGCAAAGTGCATATTGTTGATAACGCGACCATTCGCCCAACAGTTGATCATGCATGTATTAATGTATCGGTAGATAAAAGCGTAGAAATTACCGCCCTTTTACCACTGCACCCTGTTATGTCTGAGCAAACAACAGCGCTGGGCACTGTATCTAAAGTGGGTATAGCGCTTGCGGGTGTGCCTATTTTTTCGGATGCGCCAAGTGTGCAACATACTGGGCATTTACCCGCGCTTGATACGTGCGCAGGTCATATTGATCCGGGCGGTTGGTACCACTACCACGGCACCGCTAGTGATATAGACAGCGTATATAAACACGAACATGTAAACGCTAACTGTAATAATTTAACGCAAAAGCCAAGCGCCCTATTTGGTTATGGCTTTGATGGCTACCCAATTTACGGAAGCCAAGAAATTGATGGTACATCCCCAACCGAGCTTGATAGCTGTAATGGCCACACAGGCCCCGTGGGTGAAAGCGGCATAGTTACTTACCACTACCATGCAAGTAATACATTCCCTAACTTACCTAAATGCTTAAAAGGTGTGGTTGCACAAAACAACTTTATGACCACAGCACAAGCAGGTGTAGGGGCTAAGCCACCTGAAGGCACTAAAATATCTCGCCATGAACCACCAGGTGGTGGCGGTCCAAAAGCGGGTGGCCCTAACGACGGCATGTCGCCACCGGGGTTTGCTGAGGCAGCTAACAAACTAGGCGTTAGCGAAAAAGTGCTTATGCAAGCAATGCAAAAAGCCGGCGGCCCTAATGCCGATTTAGCGGTTGTAGCAAAGGCACTTAATGTAACACCGGAGCAGCTAAAAGCCGCCTTACCAGAAAAACCTAAACGCTAATTAACCTGAACTCTGGTTAGAGATTTACTAACATATTGAACCATGGTGATATTTAAGTTTATTTTCTCTAGCCAGAGATTTTCAGTGAAAATAAGGCAAATTTACGCGTCAATAGCTTGCCTATTGCAAGTAAGTTAAACGCGGTTTGCACTGAAAATAGCTGCCCGAGATAGATTTATTATCCAAATTCAGGCTAATTATAAATTACGTCAAGTGTTAAAAGCACTTGCCGTAACAATTAGTTACGCAAATTATAGCCTATAAAAGTTCCTAAAATCGTCAAAAATGTGAGAAAACGTTGGCTTGTGTCAAGAACAGTAAACGTTAGTAAAAAGCTGTAAACACGCCCCTGTTATCGGTTACATGTCAGTTACCATTCAGTTTAAAGCGCTAGTATTGAACCCAGTTATGTAACAACATACACGAGGCACTAGTATGAAACTGACTCAATTACTCCCTGCTCTACTTGCCATAAGTGCAGTATCTGGCGCTGCATATGCAGCACCCAATGAGCGAGAACACGCAAAAAGTTTTAATAATGAGCGCGCAAAACGCATCGAATACAAACGAGATGAGCGCCGCGATGACAAAAAACAGCGTATAGAATATAAAAAAAACGACCGTAAAGAGCGCAAACAAGCCAAACGCGAGCACCGCAAAGAGCAAAAGCGCAAAGTTGCCCATTACAAACAGCAGCAACGCACTCGTAATTATTTTAAACATAATCGCCACAACGTAGTGACCTACCGGCCTGGGCATTATTTTAATCATTTACCGCGCAATAGTGCTTCAATCAGATTTAATGGCATTACGTTTACATTTAGTGATGGTATTTACTACAGAAAAGCAAAAAGAGGCTACCACGTAGTTAAGCCACCAAGAGGCTTAAGAATACGCTCACTACCAAGGCATTATTCACACTTTAAACGCCATAATACCACTTACTATACCTACCAAAATGTATATTACGTGGCAGATAATAATGGTTATAGAGTAGTTGATGAGCCTAAAATAGTGGTTAATCAGGCTATTAAGGTAGGCAGTGCTAAAAATTATGATTTAGGGCAAACCTACGACACCCTCCCTATTTCGGCAGAGGCAGTCACGATTAACGATCAACAATATTTTAAGTACCAAGATATTTATTTTTTACCGCAAATAAACGGTGACGAAATAAAATATTTAGCGATAAATTTAGGGTAAACAATTTAGCTCAAACGCAGGGCAAGCTGCTTTATGCATCTTGCTCTTTTGACATTAAGTCGGCCATTCGTTGGTTAATTTCTTGCTCACTTAAATCTTCTTTATGGGTGCCTATGGTCCAAATATGCCCGAATGGGTCTTGTAGGGTGCCGGCTCTATCACCGTAAAACTGGTCGTGCACTGGGCGTACTTCTGTAGCGCCAAGTTCAATTGCCTTTTTAAATACGCTGTCTACATCTTCTACGTAAAGCATTAAACTTACCGGTGTGCCACCAAGTGCATTGGGGCTTTTAAATGACTCGTCCGGGCATGAGTCCGAAATCATAATGTGGGAGTCGCCAATTATAATTTCAGCATGGGCTATACCGCCCTCTGGCAGCGGCATTTGCATTACTAACTGCGCATTAAATGCATCACGATAAAAACAAATAGCTTGCTGAGCACCTTCTATAATTAAGTACGGTGTTACCGAACTAAACCCTTTGGGAATTGCTGAAACAGTCATAACGCTCTCCATTATTTTTTATTGGTGTATGTATTTAGCCTATAGGTTAAAAACACTTCTTTCAACGTGTTAACTCATTTAAGTCACTATAATTAAATTAGCCAATTTGTGGTCAATAACTATACTAGCTGTAATATATATCTTACTTTTATTTGCTTGGGACTTTTATAATGTTAGCTAAAATTAGCCTCGCCGCTAAAAAGTATAAAGTTCTGAAATATTTAGTTTTAAGCTGGTGTGCTTTATTTGCCCACCAAAGCGTGGCTAAAGTTGTGATTGCCATTGTAGGTAAAACAAAAAACGACTCTTTTTATCAGCAAGCCTTTAAAGGCTGTTTGCACTTTAGTAATGAGCACCCTGAAATAGAATGCAAGTACGATGGACCAAAAGACTTTCAAGACATTCGTAGCCAATCTATGGTCATTAATAGGTTAGTTGATCAAAAAATAGATGGGTTAATTGTAGCAACAACCGACTCTCAGCATTTGGTCACTCGCTCATTAATGGCGCTTAAAAGCAAAAACATTCCTGTTATAACTTTTGATTCTGACCTGCTAGAAAAACACCAACAGTACCGCCTAGCCTACGTAGGCAGTAACAATTTCGACTTTGGCGTTGCCTTAGGCGAGCAAGTAAAAAAACTGACCAACAAAGCAAATAATACGCTTTGCATGCAGTCGGGGCACCATACGACCCCTAATTTAAACAAGCGTATTGCTGGGGTTAGGTATGCGCTGTCTGATCAAGCGACAGCGCACCTATCAGGTAAAAACGGTTGGCGCGAACATAGTCGCTGCCCCTTATTTAGTTTAGGTAAGCGCGAAGAGTCACTAAAGCAGTTAATGCATTTATTAAAAATGGACAACCCACCCATTTTTTAGCTGTTGCGGGGTTTGCACAGTTTAACCCTCATTACGTAAATGCCTTAGCGCCTTTTAAGCAACGTATTGCCGATAAAGACATTATTATTGTTTCTGCCGATACAGAAGAAATACAGCTCAATGTGTTAAGCAGGGGCCTCTCTTCGGCTAACATAGGGCAAAATCCATTTGAAATGGGCCGCTTGAGCACTAAGCTAATGCACGACTACATTTTATATAATAAAAAGCCTGCGCAATCTCACTACTACACCGACTTTCATTACTGCACCCAAAGTAACGCCTCAAAGTGCACTGTTAATCATTAAAATTTTACCCTATTAACTGTGGGTTATGACCTTTTAAGTACGATGCAGTGCACTTTAGCCAGCGTATTATTGCTCTAAGTTTAAACGTTGGTGCCACGCTGCAATGCTTTCATCGGGGTATTCATCAAACTGTTTATCATTCTTTTGAATATGCGGGGTAACCCAATTGGCCTTACTGGCAAGCATTAAATGGGTGTGCTCTGGCGGTACGGGTAATTCGCTGTCTATTGCGCCAGCAAAGGGATGAACTTGCTCAGGCCATCGCGAATCATATAACCACAAGTTACTGCTGCAGTGTTTACAAAAATGGCGCTCAGCAGGGCTGGTTTTATCACCCACTTTGGCATGATAAATAGTAATATGCTCACGCCCTGTAACCTCAAGCGTGCTGTATTGTGCGTTCAAGTTTATAACAAACCCGCCACTGCCGGCCGTTTTACGACAAATAGAGCAGTAACATAAGTTATAAGGATAAGGGTGTTTAGAGCTCACACTAAACGTTACTTTGCCACAGTGGCAAGCGCCTTTAAGCTTCATAATAAATCCAATTAGTTACTGTTTAGAGTTAATACCATAACCAGTTAGCCATAAAAAAACCACACCCTTTACAGGGTGTGGTTATTATTTGCTAAAGCGTTTTGTTCTAACGCTGCCAAAACCTTAAATTGCGCAATGTTTCAATAAATTTATCTGCAGAGTGCATGTTTAAATCTATCCAACCATCGTCGGCTTTACCATCAAGCCCTGCGGCTTCAAATAATGCCATGGCATCTTTTGTGTAGCCTATGTATTTCATGTGCGCGAACGCATCGCTCACAAAGTCTTTTGACTCAGGAATACCAGCAAGCTTCTTAGCGCCCTCTTGCGTTGCAAGTACCATCACCGCATCGTAAAGCACCGAAGGGCCGCCATTAATTACTTGATCCGCTGCTACATGCTTACCTTTACTACAACATGCACCACCTACTTGTGCGGCCACAATTTCGTAGTTAGCACCTTCAGCGTCTAAGGCATTTGTAACCGAATTAAAAATATCAGCATCAAAGCCATCGCTCACTAAAATACCTAACTTTCGACCTTTAAAGGTATCTGGCGCATTTTTTAAAATACTTAGCGCATCTGATACAGGTAAATCGTTACGCGTTGGCATAGCAGCTTCAGCCGGCTCTGGCATATCTTGCAGGCGCAGGCCTTTTGCAACTTCTTGCGCTAATGTGTTATCTACATTTAATAAGTGCGAAACCACACGCTCACGAATCGGCACATGCTCTACTTTTGAAAGCTCAAATACAAACGCATATTGGATGTGCGCTTGCTCTACTTCTGTTTGGCTTAAGTAAAATTGGCGCGCTTGGCTGTAATGATCGCTAAATGTTTCTGAGCGATAACGCAGCTTATCTCCACCGCTTACTTCTGGCTCGCTTGAGCTTTTAAAGCCATGCACTGGGCATTCACGGGGGTTATGCTCATCGCCGCTCCACGAGTTTGGCTCGTAGTTAGCACGCCCTTTAGGGTTATGCATTGCCATGTGGCCATCTTGTTGAAAATGACGCATTGGGCATTTAGGCGCATTAACCGGAATGTGCGTAAAGTTAGGACCGCCTAAGCGTTTGGTTTGAGTATCTAAATACGAAAAGTTACGCCCTTGCAGTAATGGGTCGGGTGTAAAATCAAGCCCAGGTACAATGTTTTGTGTACAAAAAGCCACTTGCTCTGTTTCGGCAAAAAAGTTATCAACTACACGGTCAAGCACCATGCGGCCCACAATTTTTACGGGTACTTGCTCTTCAGGTATAAGCTTGGTGGCATCAAAAACATCAAATTCAAATTCATCAGCAAATTGCTGATCAAACACTTGTACACCCAGCTCCCACTCTGGGAAGTCGCCTTTACCAATAGACTCCCACATGTCTCTGCGATGAAAATCAGGGTCAGCACCATTGAGTTTAAGCGCTTCGTTCCACACTACTGACTGCATACCGGCTTTTGGTTTCCAATGAAACTTAACAAATTTTTCATCGCCATTTGCATTAATAAATTTAAAGGTATGAACACCAAAGCCTTCCATAAAGCGTAAAGAGCGCGGTATGGCTCTATCTGACATGGCCCACATAATCATATGAATTGACTCAGGCGATAAACTTACAAAGTCCCAAAAGTTATCGTGCGCGGTTTGCGCTTGTGGAAAACCACGGTCTGGTTCAGCCTTAGCTGAGTGAATTAAATCAGGAAACTTCATCGCATCCTGAATAAAAAATACAGGTATGTTGTTACCCACTAAATCCCAGTTTCCTTCTTGGGTGTAAAATTTAACAGCAAACCCGCGAACATCACGTGCTAAATCGGGAGACCCTTTATTCCCTGCAACAGTTGAGAACCGTGCAAATACCGGTGTTTTTTCACCTTTGCGCTGAAAAATATCAGCACAGGTTAAATCTTCAAGCGTGTCGTAGGTTTCAAAATAACCATGAGCACCGTAGCCTCTGGCATGTACCACACGCTCTGGAATGCGTTCGTGATCAAAGTGAAACAGCTTTTCGCGCATTACATGATCTTCTAATAAACCTGGGCCGCGCTTGCCTGCACGTAATGAGTTTTGATCGTCGCTAACAGGGCACCCTTGCGCGGTGGTCATCGTTGGGTATTCATCAGAAGCCTTTTGATGTAATTCGCCACCATGCCCTTTATTGCCTGAGTATTTAAATGATTCAGCCATGTTTAGTCCTTCATACAATTTGATTTAATGGGTCGATAGTTTTTATGGGCTTTAAATTAAAAGCGACTATGCAAATGCAAAATAAAGACCAGCCATCCAACCTAGTAAAAAAAGGGCTGTACAGACAAAAAAGTAGTATTTGAGGTAATTTATAAAAGAAAAAATTACACAGGCGTGTAACTTTTTCAGACAAAAAAAGAGCACTTAAAAAGTGCTCTTAGGTTTTAGCCTTAATCTTTATTCTCGTTAACTAAAATAACTTTACGATGTGGGAATGGAATTTCAATATTGTTTTCATCAAGGGCTTTTTTAATCAGCTCTGGCACCGTGTATAAAATTTCGAAGTAGTGCTCGCCTTTACAAAAAGGTCTTACTAAAAAGTCTACCGAGCTGTTGTTTAGTGTTTCTACTTCAACAAAAGAGGCTGGGTCTTTTAGTATGTATGGATGAGCCTCAAGTACGCTATCAATAACTTTGCGAACAGCGTCGGTGTTTTCATCGTATGCCACACCAAAGTGCATATCTACGCCACGAATAGGATGATGCGAATGATTAATAATTTGCGCTCCCCAAATTTGGCTATTTGGGATAATAACTTGCTGATTATCGAACGTTTGCAAAATAGTTGTAAACATATCAACCTCGGTAACTTTACCAAAGCGCCCTGCGGCTTCAATAAAGTCGTTTACTTTGTAAGGTCTAAATATAAGTAACATTACACCTGCAGCTAAGTTAGACATAGCACCTTGCAGCGCTAACCCAATAGCTAAACCTGCCGCACCTAATAGCGCAATTATTGAAGCTGTTTGCACACCAAAGCGGTTTAACACGGCAATAAATACAAACGCTAAAATAACATAGCGCGCCATACTGCCTAAAAAGCGAAACAGCGTGTCATCAAAGTGAGTGTATTTATGGCATAAAGTAATAATCATATTACGCACTTTACCCGCAAGCCATAAGCCTATTAGTAATATAACAATTGCCATTAGAATATTTGTTGCCCACATTACTGCTGCCGGCAAATACTGATTTACATCAATATTATTTATTATCTCGTCCATTTTATTGTTCCTGTTAGACTGGTTGTAAATATAAAATCACATTAAACACTTGATGTTAACTTTTTATTAACTAAATTACGAATTTTTACTTATTCGCTGTATTTGCCTTTCATTTTTATCACCAATAACAGTTACAAAAACAAATCAGTACATAAATTGACCGAAAATATTTTTTATTGCGTATATATTGTTCAATTTGTAAATAAAGCCAATGTGTTCTAAACCTTTAAGAGACACCTTGTTAAGGAGCGTTGTTATGCCAACAACAAATACGATTAATAAACACTCTGAATTTGCCCGCTGCATTGAATGCAATAAGGTAAACACATTTGCGGCTTTTCACTGGCTAGCACTGGCATTTAAAGACATGACCCGTGCGCCCATATTGAGCCTTATTTACGGGGTAATATTTACCCTTATTCCTGTTGCTATTGTTTACTGGGCAATGTTTACAGGTACATATTTAGTAATACTGCCTGCAACCGTGGCGTTTGCATTAATAGGCCCAGCCTTTGCGGCAGGCCTTTACGATGTAGCATGGGAGCTTGAAAAAGGGCATAAACCCACACTTAGCCACTCTATAAAGTCGATGTTTAGAAACCCAGTAGGCGAATGGGGCTTTGCAATAATGCTAATGGTTATCATGATTGCTTGGATGCGTTTAGCCGCGCTTGTGCATGCTTTATATCCTAGCCACGCCAATCCCACCTTTGAAGAGTTATCGGCGTTTTTAACGTTAGGCAGCATAATAGGAGGGGTATTACTGGTGACTGTATTTTCGCTTTCTGCTTTTGCTCCACAAATAATGATGGAGCGCCGAGTAGATATTATGACCGCTGTAATAAGCTCTATGAACGCTGTAAAAACTAACTTTGCCGCTATGGTGGTATGGTCAATTTGTATATTTTTATTGGTAGCTGTTGGTTTTGCTACCGGTGCCACGGGCTTTATTGTAATTATGCCTTTGCTTAGTTACGCCAGTTGGCATGCTTATATTGCAGTTATTAAAACCAAAAAACCTCGTGGTTACGAGTAACAACCAACCACTTAAAGTTCCAACCACACTGACCAAAAATAGCGCCAAAAGGCGCTATTTTTTTATTAACCTAGCAAAGCAAGCTGTGCTTAAAATACCCAAATAGCATGTAAAAAGGGCTGGTTTTCTATTTTATTAGTCCCTAACTTGTTGTACCAATAGCGCCACTCTACCCCTACCATTAACTGCTGCGGGTTTAAATTAAAGTTTTGCCCTACATCCCAATGCACAGCGGGTTGAGCAAGCAACCACTCATTAACTTTATTGCCTAGTTCGTCATCACGCCCAGAAATATATTCTACGTGGCCGGTAAAATAAAATGCTTGGCTAGCTAGTGTAAAAGGTGCACCCCATGCAAGGTCTATAAAAATGCTGTTGTCTTGCTTGGCTAGCTGATCTTTTTGCACGCCGCCGTTGGCATCAATGTAACCTGCAAAAGTAGTTGTTAAAAAATCAAAACCTGGGGCATCCCAGCTGAGCTTTATGCCTGGGGTATATTTCATTAATCCCTCTTCACCGGCGTTTATACCAAACACTAAACCTGTGTCTTTTATTGCACCATAACGCACAGAGGTATCAAAGGCTTTTGATAAGCTAAGTGTTGTGTACCACTCGCCATATATACCCGTATCTTGAAAACCATCACTAAGGCTGTCGTTTAAAAAGTCGATAAAAAAGTAGTTATCACCTAAGTCATGCTCTGAGGCATGCTCTATGGTGTAGGTGCGTGTAAATGACGACTCCCCGGTAAAGGGATTTAAGGCATCGCCAAAATTTGTGTGAAGCTGTGTGACGCTCCAATTTTCTGCTAGTGCTGAGTGAGACAAAAGCAGTATAGATGTTGTAAACAGTGTTTTTAAAAAATTCATGATTTATTTACATAACCCCAATTAAAATGCGGCGGGAGTATATCAGTGAGCATTCACCAACTAAAGAGATTAAATAAGTACAAAGGCTGATTTTTAAAATCTAAGCAGTAAAGCCCAGTAGGGCGACTTTAAAAGAGCAGCGTTAGCCCTGTATAAAACACCTGAATTAATCATTACGCAGGTAATAAATAAGCACCTTTATATTTTGTATACCCTTGCTTAGCTTATTTACTGGGTTTTATTTAGAGGTTGTAGCGCGTGCAATATTAAGGTGAGCTTTAAAGGCGATTTAATAACGGCGTGAATTGTAAGGCTAGGTACTTTAGGTAGCTGTATTACACAGACTATACCTTATTGAGCATAAACAAATTTCAACTCAATCGATAAACAGCCACAGCTTTTTTACTACTGTGCACAATTTACAAAAATAAGTGCATAAAATTCATATTCTACGTCTCTCCCTTTTTAACCCTACGTACCCAATGAAAAATAAAGCATTAGGTATCAACAACTTAAATAAATAAACTTGGTAGGCATAGGCTTTGCTTCATGTATTGCAAGTTAAATGGTAGCAATGGCTACATACAACAAATTACACAACGGGAGACATTATGAGTAACTCACAACACCCAATTGAATTTACAGCCCCAGGTATGGATAACGAATCAGCAAAAAAAACAATTGAAACACTCGATAACCGACTCGTAGCGCTTTTAGACTTACAACTTACTTTAAAGCATATTCACTGGAATGTAGTAGGCCCAAGCTTTATTGGTGTGCATGAAATGTTAGACCCACAAGTCGATGCTATTCGCGAAATGACCGACACCATCGCAGAGCGTATTGCTACATTAGGCGGTACGCCACAAGGTACACCTAAGTCAATTGTAGATCGCCGCACATGGGAAGAATACTCATTAGGTAAAGCCTTTGTAGTAGAGCATTTAGGTGCATTAGACAAAGTATACAGTGGCGTAAACGCCGACCACCGCAAAGCCATTGGCACGCTGTCTGAATTAGACCCAGTATCAGAGGATATGATCACCAGCCAGCTAGGTGACTTAGAGCAGTTTCAATGGTTTGTACGTGCACACATTGAATCGTCTGCAGGTAAACTAAATCATTAATTTATTACCCACTTTGCCATACAAGGAATGTTAATAAGAGTTAAAGGACTAATAAAGATACAAGGATACGTTACATAAGTAGGTACAGGATGAAGTGCAAACTACAAGGACTCGTTGCTTATTACATAAAGGATGTAGTAAATGCACCAAGGATGACTAAAGCTTGCTAACGGATTTGGTAAACCTACAAGGATTGTTAAAATACAAACGCCTAGTATAAGGCATGCTAAGCGTTTGTATTTTTTTACCACTTTAAAGCTTAAAACTATCCCACGGACCAGTAATAGCCAACGTTTTAGTTGGCATGTATACGTTTACAAACAAGGTTTGCCCGTCAGGTGAAAAACACGCCCCAGCAAGCTCTGTTTGCGCATGCAATTTAGCAAAGTTATACACCTCTCCTTTGGGTGTTACCCCGCGTAAATGGTTATTCACCGTGTCTGTGTATTGATCCTCACATACAATTAAATGCCCGTTAGGTGCTACCGTTAAATTATCACCAAAGTTGTATAACGACTCGTTTGTACTTTCTACAAATAGTTGTATTTTACCAGGCTCATTTTGCTCTAACTCAGTGCCTTCGTTTTTTGAAGGTGTGTACTTCATTACCTGACCTAACTGCTTTTTGCCCCCATTAGTACAGCAAAAATAAAGCTCATTTTTACCCCAATGTATTCCCTCTCCTCGTGCAAATAAGGCTGCACCTTTTTTATAACCTTGCTTACGTAGGTCATCATTTGGGCTTTTAGGGTCTGTGAGCGTTATCCATTCAACTAAAAGGTCGCTGTGTAATGGCATGGCTGGTGAGTCCCAATTTCGGCTATCAAACTGAGGCTGGTTTTTAATTACCATCGCTTGCAATGTGCCGCCTTTATTTAACTTATCGCGATGATGAGGAATAAACCGATAAAACAAACTATCGCCTCTATCTTCAGTTAAATAAACAATACCAGTTTGTGGGTCTATTGCTGCGGCTTCATGATTAAAGCGGCCCATATCATATAATGGCTCTGGCTTAATTAGGCCTTTGGCGCTGGCTGGTACCTCAAAAATGTAACCGTGAGATTGAGACAAGCCATCGCTTTTATCCATAACGGTTTCTTCGCAGGTTAGCCAACTACCCCACGGCGTTACACCGCCTGAGCAGTTTCTTATTGTGCCACACAGCGATAAATACTCTTGCTCGCGCTTTTGCTCTTTTAAGTTATAAATTATATGGCTAGTGCCCCCAGGCAAAGCTACACCATTTTTAAATGAATCATAGGCTAAAGGGGTTTTGTGATTACTAATTAAATCAGATGCTTTATTAATGTGTTTAGGTTGTAACTCATGGTTACGTATAAGGGCTACGCGTTCGTTATCTAATGCAATACAACCCATGCCATCGGCACGGTCGGGTACGTCTAAACCATCATCCATTTTATCGCCAAGTGCCGATATAACCCGATAACTAAAGCCTTTAGGTAAATCTAATAAGGCCTGAGGGTCGGCTATTAATGGGCCATAAGCAGGTAACTTTGTTGTTACTTCAGGTAAAGCAACGTTACCCATTGCGCTGCGCGATAAGCCAATAAACGCAAGCGAGCCTGCACTAAATAAAAACTCTCTTCTAGAAACCATTATTTTATTCCCGTGTTTTTTATTAAATCTATAGTAAATGAAATAACCCGCTAGAAGTGCGGCGCTTTGCTAAATTCATCAAAATGTAATAATGTAACATTCCATCCGTACCAGATATCAGTTAATTCAACTTTAAATAATTGCCCTCACTGTTTAATAGTAGGATAGTAAGTTACTCAAATAACAACGGCTTAATTAGGAGTATCATGATCAAAGTATTACTAGCAACCAGCTTAATTGCCTCTTCATTCGCAGCTTTAAGTAATCCACTCACCGTTGAAGAACAACGCATCAGCAAAGCACAAACAGCAATGCCCACTGTGTTAAACGCCTTTAATAAAGAAGTAACCACCTTTGAGCAACAGTTTAAAGCGCTCAATAACTTTAAAGAGGCAAAGCAGCTCATTCAAACCTATAGTTTTGAGCTGTGGGAAAGCGCTAAGCAACGCATTATTAAAACTAACAATTACGACGACCGAGCACTTTACTGGGCGCGCTTGCTTTCAAGCAAAATAATACGCACAACCGCAGCTAACGTTGAGCTATCTGACGCGCAAATAAATACGCTGCTAAGCATGCTTGAAGAGGGCAGCCGAGGCCGCACCGATTTAGCTTTTTCATCAGGCAGTGATAAAAAAATTATACTTACCGGATTTGACCCTTTTTTACTCGACAAAAATATCAACCAAAGTAACCCATCTGGGGTCGCCGCATTGTTACTCGACGGCCAAGTTATTAATTACAATGGCGTTAGCGCCGAAATTAACACGGTTATGGTACCAGTACGCTACGAAGACTTTGACCAAGGTATAATAGAATCACTCCTTGCCCCCTACTACGCACTTAACAACGTCGACATGGTTGTAACGGTTAGTATGGGTAGAACCGAGTTTGATTTAGAGCACTTTCCTGGTAAACGCCGCAGCGTAACCGCGCCAGATAACGCCAATATTGTCTACGGTGGTACGCAAACAAGTCCTGTTATACCCAAGCTAAATGGCCGCCCACTGCCTGGTAATGAATTTGTAAAATTTAGCCTACCAGTAAGCGCCATGCAAAACGCCAAAGGCCCATATAAAGTAATCGACAATCGCGAAGTAACTACACTTGCTAAAACCTTTAAAGCGGGCTCGTACGGCGCACTTAAAAATAGTGTTGCAGTAAATGGCGGCGGGGGTGGTTATTTGTCTAACGAAATATCGTATCGTAGTATTCGACTGCGTGATGCGCTAAATTCGAGCATTCCTACTGGGCATATCCATACCCCGCGTATTCAACAATTTGAACCCGAAACAGAAGCCAACATAGTTAAACAAATTAAAGCAATGCTCACGCAAAGCTTAGTGGCATTATAATAAAGCTAAGCAATTAATATACATAAAAAAAAGGGCAATATTAATTGCCCTTTTTTACTTTTTAAGCGTTAGCTCTTCGGGTAGTTAGATGGGAAAAACGCACGTTTGGCTTCTTCATCAAACTCTTTTTTAAAGGCGACATCGGTGCCAATTTTGCGTGCACGCGCAACCGCTGGGCGGCTATCAATGCTTTCAAACCAACGTTTTAAATTAGGGTATGGCGCTAGGCCTTCTTCTCCAAGTACTACTGGCGCTTTATCAATCCAACCCCAAGCAGATACATCAGCAATGGTGTATTCATCACCCACTATAAAGTCGCGACCTTCAAGGTGTGCATCAAGCACTTCGTAATGGCGCTGCGCCTCACGCAAGTAGCGGTTAACGGCGTAATCAAGCCCTTCTGGCGCCATATGTCTAAAATGAACACTTTGCCCAGAATACGGCCCTAAACCCGATGCAATAAACATTAACCATGAAAGCATTTCGGCGCGATTTTCTGGCTTACCTGCTAACTTGCCGTGCTTTTCACTTAGGTACATTAATATAGCGTTCGAATCAAATACACGGGTTTCACCATCAACAATGGCAGGTGCTTTTGCATTAGGATTAATGGCTTTAAACTCTGGTGTATGTTGCTCACCTTTTAAGGTATCAAGTGGTACAAGTTCAAACGGTAGGCCTGTTTCTTCTAAAAACAAAGCAACCTTCATTGGGTTAGGTGTATGGTGAAAATAAAATTTGATCATAAAACGCTCCTAAAAGTAGTAGCTACAATTAAACCACAACTTGAGCAGTCGTTCAAAAAATAGTTAACTAAAGTACTTAACCAAACAGCTCACTTGTATTAACCCTGCACCAATATAAGCAAATATAAAGCGCGCTTCTTCTTGCGCCTTTTTAACAAGTGCTACCAAAAAAGTGACTACAATAATAATTACACTCAATGCTAAACCATATAAAAAAGAGCCACAAAAATGAGGTAAAACAGCAAGTAAGCCGGCAATAATTACTAGGCCATTATGAGCTGCAGGCATACGAACATTGAATAATATCCCGAGCAATGCAGTTATAAACGAAGATGCGTATAAAATTACAACTTCCCTAGGCCACTCGTAACTTAGTGGATGTTTAAAATTAAAGCTTGTAGATTTTAAACTAGTAACCGCAGACGAAGTCGCGTGTATAAAAATACTAACTAATAACGCGCCGATAAAAAATGCAGCAAATGCCGAAACAGCACCACCGCCTGTATACCCTGCTTTCTCTTTTTCTATCACTATAACAACAACACTCAGTGCCGCACTGAGCTGAAACCATTGCCAGTAGTCGTTGCTAAAAAGAGGGGTTGCAGCGAAGCCAATTACGGGAACTAATATTTTGGCTTCTTCGTTTTTGTGTAATAAATAAAAAGCCATAATAGCTATATAAAACAGTGCCGTTACATCAGGCATAAAATCTACTTCCTTTTAAATTTCAACAATATTTCATCACTAAGGGAATACACTACAGCCCCCCATATTTTGCTATTAGTTGCTTTACGCAATCCGCGCTTATGTATATTTGGGCCTTCAGGGTTCTTTTTCTGCCCCTGCTTTTATTTAATGGGAAACGCTTATAACTACTATTTTTAGCAGCCTCTTTCAAGCCCGCTCTCTTTTACATGCTCAATCAGCTCAGGAAAAAATGCTAAAAATACCGCTTCTAACTCATGGTAGTTTTGCGTTATATCCTCAGCAGTACCAGCAAAGTTATTAGTAAAACGAATCCGTTTGGCTATGTTATCGAGCGCAAGCCCTACCCCTTCTATCGTTTCGTACTCTTTAAACCAATCGTTTGTAATCATGCTGGTTACAACATTCTGCATGCGCGGTGGCATAACCGCTATGCGATCATTTAAAAGTGCGTAGCTGCTGTGTTTAAAATCATTTAAAGGGAGTTTGTTAAAGTGTTGCCAATGCCTAATTAAAAAATGATCAAACAGTACGTCAATCGCTACGCCTGCAAAGCGTTTTCGCTCGGGCGAAAAGTACTGTTTAGCGGATTTTACAAAAGGGTGTGAGTCGGTAAACTTATCAACTAAGTAGTGGTTTTCTAGCGCGCTTTTAACGCTACTTGGCAGGTGCTGTGCATACCTGCGGCCGCCAAAGTCACCTAATAAATTGCCAAAGTGCGAATCGGCTGTAGGTTGTGCAAAATAAAGGTGAGCTAAATAATTCAACGCTATCCCAATGGGTTTAAACAAACTTAATTTTGCCAAATAGTAACGCACATTTGAGCGAAACTCACACGCGTGTTTAGTGCACTCCCTGTGTAATTACCTAACACTATAGTTTGAAAATCATACAAAAACTCTGTAAAGCCGTCGCACTCAATTCAGCATAAAATATTTAAAATATAATTATCAATCACTTAAAGTTTAAAAGTTGCTGGAATATATATTGCTACCTAGCGTATTTAGCACTCAAACATGTATAGCTCTTTTTATTAGCAGGCAGTTTAAAGGGGCATAAAACACAGGTTAAATCAGTTATGGATATAGCTATATTTTTTAAGTCGTTACTATTACTAGCCTTTTTTTTAACGCTAGGTAATTTAATTAAGTACACATTTTTAAGGGGGTTAATTGTGCCCTCCTCGTTAATTGCCGGCGTGTTGGCTCTTTTATTAGGGCCACAATTACTCGGTGAGCATATTAATTTGTCACTCCAAGGGACTAATTTATGGATAGATGAAAAGGTCACAAATATATGGAAGGAGTTACCTGGGTATTTAATTGTGGTGGTGTTTGCAGGCTTATTTTTAGGTAAAAAAATACCTACAATTAAACAATCGCTAAATCAAAGCCTACCCAATTTAAGCTTTGGCTACAGCATTGCCATAGGCCAATATGTAGTCGGGATGATCACAGCATTATTAATACTAGCCCCTTTATTTGATACCAACGAAATTGCCGGCGCACTCATTGCTGTAGGATTTCAGGGCGGGCATGGCACCGTAGCTGGCCTGCAATCCACTTTTGAGAGTATCGATTTTGCAAAAGGTATGGACTTGGGACTAGGTATAGCAACAATAGGCCTTATAAGCGCCATCGTATTAGGGACTATTATGTCTAATCGCACCGATGATGGCGACCAAGAGCTTGAAATTAGCCACGACGAAAAAGTAGAAGTAAAAGACCGCCCGTTTGGTCTGCACTTTGCTATTTTAGGCACTGTTGTTATTGTTGCTTGGCTTTTACTTAGCGCCTTACAAGTAGCCGAAAAAAGCCTTTTTGCCGATTCATCTGTAAAAATACTTGAGTACATGCCTTTATTCCCCGTTGCGATGATGGTGGGTTTAGTGGTGCAAATAGCACTTAATAAATCAGGCATGGGTAACTTAATTAGTCACTATCAAATAAACCTGCTTTCTAACCTCTCCCTCGATTTACTGATAATTGCCGCACTGGGTGCGCTTAACTTATCGGTACTTGCTAAATATTGGCAAAGTATTTTAATTTTAGGTGCGGTGGGGGTTGCTTATAGCGCAGCTATTTACTTTTTCTTTGGTGGGTGGTTTTTCCCTAAAGATTGGAAAGTGAGAGGGATTGGCGAGCTTGGGCAATCTATGGGCACCACGGCGGTTGGGCTGTTAATGCTAAAACAGGCTACCTCAAACCCTAGTGAGCATATTCGCCCCTTTAGTTACAAACAACCGCTTTATGAGCCTGTGGTTGGCGGCGGTATTGTTACTGCGCTCGCACTTCCTGCCATTGCTAATTTTGGGCCGTGGGCATTTACTATTATTATGGCGTTTATATTAGCGTGTGTAGTAGGTGGTTTTGCCTTTTATAAACGCCGTAAGCACAAAAGCGAGTAGCCCAATTACGCTATAAAAAGGCCGCTACAAAAGTTGTAGCGGCTTTTTAAACGTTGGTTTTTTACTTTTACAAGTAACTAATTACTCGCCTTAACCCAGTTTCCATTATCATTTTTACTGTAGCTATTTTTAACAGCAGACCACGCCACTTTATGCGCTGTGGTTTCGCGATCGTCATCGTTTTTTCTATCGCTTGGGTCCTTATAGGTATCCCACGCGCTATTAAACGCCTCTTGGTATATCTCTTGGGCGTGTTTAGGTAAATTACTTTTTACCGGCTCAGGTAACTCCTTTGTATTTTGGTAAGGCATAATAACCTCCGTATTACTTAATTACGCCGCACGCAACACGTTTACCGCCGCCACCTAGTTTCTTGGGTTCGTCGGCATAATTGTCGCCTCCTTTGTGGATCATCACTGCATGTTGTTTAAGCTGCTCAAGCTTGAGCCTTGGGGCTAAAACAGGCGATGTAGCTTCGCCATCCTTATTTACAAATAACGCAGGTAAATCGCCTAAGTGGCCATTACTCCACGGTTCATCGTGGTGTTTAGCGCTGTTAGGATCAAAGTGCCCACCAGCAGCAGCGGCAGGTACAACTTTACCGTTTTTTTGCTTTGGCTCGCAGCTAGCATATTGATGAACATGAAAGCCATGCTGCCCAGGCGTTAACCCCTTAAGCGCAGGGGTAAATACCACCCCGTGATCATTTTCTGTCAATGTAACAGTGCCAAGTAGCTCACCTTGCCCCGATTTACTCACTGCATGCATATCAACATCTACATTCGCCAATGCGCTATTTTGTAGCATTGCAGCGGTAAAAAATATGGCGCAAGCGGGTTTAAAAATTCGTGTTGCGCTTTTACTACTGGATGAATTAAACAGTAAACTATTCATTGTAATCTCCTCGTAAAGTATCAGGTTTATAAATTACCGTGATTGCTTAGCTATTAGGTTCAATCTTTATACCAAGCTCGCTATAGATGTATAATTTACCTACATAATACTTAACTCGCTGAATCATAATAAAATAATCAGCTATGGGAAATTATCAACTCGCCACTTTTAAACATACTGCGCAATTTTGCCAAAACGCTGTACAAAAACTGAGGCATATTTACAAATAAAATGACAACTTTACAGGCCTAGCAGGCAACCCACGCTTTCCTAAATACCTTTTGCGATGGCTTAAAAAACAGCTTAACCGCTAAGAGGCTAATTAGTTAACTTCACGCTAAGCCAATAGCACAGCGCGTTTAATCAAATTACACCCTCATGCACAAACTAAAATAAACCATGCTCGCCACGCCCACTGCGCTGTCGGTATGCTAATTGCTCAGCATACTAGTGTCGTTAAACGGGTTATAGATGACCCTATCGCTATTAAACAATGGAGGGAATTATGAGTAACAAGCAACTAATTAAAACACTAGGTATAGGCCTAGCCGCTGCATCAGCTGGCATGTTGACCAGAAAAAGCTTACAAAAGTCGTGGGAAAAAGTAACCAATGAGCCAGCCCCAAAAGACAAGCCGAGTGAAAAAACTGATCTTAAAGAAGCCGTTACATGGGCTGTGGTGTCGGGCGTGGGTGCAGGCTTAGCAAGAATGGCCGTAAATTACGCGCTAGATAAACGAAAGCACAAATAACCCACCTAATAAGTGTAACTTTTCTAAAGCCCCTTATAGGGGTTTTTTAACGCTATAAATAAAGTGTGTCTAAAGACATTTAAAAATGAATAAAAAAAAGGTGAAACTACGTTTCACCTTTCTGGCAATTCCTTTAACCATTATGCAGTAGAGACGTTGCTTGCCCCTGCATTGTTAAGAATTTCTTCAATTGCGTTTTTGTTATCGCTATCGTACTTAACGCCGATTAAAATAGAGCCCTTTTCAATCGCATCTTCATAATATTTAATTTCGTGCTCTGGAATAAATGCACCAATAGCAGCACCTAACGTGCCACCTACAGCAGCACCAGCGCCGCCCGCTGCAAAAGCAGCCACTAATGGACCAGCTACGAGCAAACCTGCTCCACCGGTTGCCACGGTACCTACAGCAGTAAACCCGCCTACAAGAGCGGCAATAATACCACCTGAGGCTGCTCCTACAATGCCGCCCTCAGCCGCTTTAGTTCCCTCATCTAAAGCAAAATCTTCCTTTGCGTATGAGTCATTGGCTACAATGCTTATATCAGCTTCGTTAATACCTAATGCTTCTAACCTATAAATAGCCAGTGTTGCTTGCGATGCGCTTTCAAATAACCCAGTAATAACCTTGCTCATAATAACTCCTTTATTTATTTAAAATAATACAGCTATTACTAAGCAAAACCTAAGCCACCAAAATAACACCTAAAAATCAACAGCTTAAATTAAATTATACTCAAACACTCTCGTAAACAACGTAAATATTGCTAACTGTTGTAAAAAACTCCTACCTCATACATAAATGCACCAACGCTTAGCGCTTTTATACAACGCGTTAATAAACTCAATTACTGAGACCACGTAATTTCGGCTAATTGATTAGTAGCCGTTTGATGAATGATTAAGCTGTTATTGCCCATACGCATGTGCCTAATTAAGCCAGAGTAAACCCCTTCTTTACTCGGAATTTGCCAGCTTTGCATGGTTTGAGTTTTTAAATCAAACCTAACCAGTGTTTCGGGACGCTTAGCCGACTCATTAAACCAAATAGCATTATCGGCATATTCAATGGCATACGGGTGGCTGTTTTCGCCGCTGGGGTTATCCCACTGCGTTATTTTACCGTTTTTGGGGTTATAGCGGCCCAGTTTACCCATGCCAGAGTTTACATAAAACACCATATAATCAGGCGTAATAGCAAGGCGCCTAGTATGTGTTTTAGCACCTGGGAGTTTTATTTCGCTTAGCGCCATAGTGTTTTTATCAACTTTAACCAAACAGTTACTGCCGTTACACGACACCCACGGCGTCCCGTTTGAATCAAGCTTTATACCATAAGGCCGCGAGCCTTTAGTGGGTAAAGTAGCCAGTTTAATATCGCCGTTTTTAGGGTTTAGCCTGCCAATCATGTTGCTGCGCTGCAGGGTAAACCAAAATATACCTGCATCATCAAACACGCCTGTATGCGGGTCACGGGCATTTTTATTAGGCATTTTATACACTTTAAATTTTTCGGTTTGTAAATCTAAATACCCCACCGTGCCATTTTTATTGCCTAAAAACCAAGGGGTTTGGTTTTTATCAAGCGACACACTGTGCGCATACGTACCACTTGGCAAGGTGTACTCTTTCATTTCACCGGTTTTAGGGTTTAACCTACCTAAAATATTGCCCCACTGGCCAACCCACCAAATAAGCCCGTTTTCACCTTGCACAGGGTCGCGAGCGCGCTGCCCAAGCGTAGGCACTTGCCAATATTTAAAGCTAAGTTTTAAATCGCCTTTTACCACCGTTGATTCGCGCTTAGTGTTAACAGGGTAATGCTTTGCCAAATACGTGCTTATATCTTTACTAAGGGCCGTGCCTTCACCTGTATCAACCATATAGCTTATTAGTGTTTGCCAACCCTCTTGGCTATAACCCGCACTGCGCTCTAGGTTATTTAAACTATGGCAACTGGCACAAAGCTGCTCAACTAACACCCCTGGCTCATTACTCAATACAGGTAACGGCGCAGCTAAAGCCCCTAGCGCAGCCATTACAGCAACGTGTTTATTAAATAAAAATCGATTTTTACGCATAACCCCCTCCCTTTTTTAATATTAAAGCATAGGGCGAAAGTGTTTACTATGTGAGCACTTTTAGCTTTTAGCTTTTAGCTTTTAGCTTTTAGCTTTTAGCTTTTAGCTTTTAGCTTTTAGCTTTTAGCTTTTAGCTTTTAGCTTTTAGCTTTTAGCTTTTAGCAAAATAGTGTCGTTTTTATTTTCGGTGTGGGAATCGTTATTTGAGGGGGTAATAGTAATTTAGGTACGTTTTCTTGCTTAAAAAACTAAAACAAACTCCCTCTACATGTAAAACCAAATAGTTCGGGCTTTCGGCCAACGCGCGAGCAAGCTTCGCGCCTTGTATCTCTCGTTGATAAATGATTAGCTATCATTTATCACATCGAAGTCAGTGAGCTTGCCTTTGCGCCTAGTATTTAATACTGCTCCGTAGATAAAGCCCTGAC
>NZ_JAQREK010000021.1:0-58658 GCF_028599265.1 Pseudoalteromonas sp. Angola-4
CTGCGCCAGTAAGACCTTTACCAGCTTGCAGTTCAGCTAATGCTTTGTTGAAGTCGAAAGATTGAGTCATGTGTCACTCCTGTTTTCTTAATAATACTGAAATGACACAGATTTCTAAACACTACCTCCTAGATTAGCAGATTGCTAAACTTATTGTTAGCTGTGTCTGACATATTATTCAGTTTGAGCTGTAGAGGTGATTCCAGTGTAGTGCCATTTTTAATATTTCGGATGGAGTGTTCTTCACTAAGGGCTTTGTCAAAGCCTACAACATTAAATGCAAACCACTTCTCACCTTTTAAATTGCATTCAAGCAGCTCAACATTGTTGCTAAAATCGTTTAAGAATAGCGGTGAATATTTAGGGGATACTACAATTGTTGAGGCACACAAACCGGCTATATCAGGTTTTTTTAAATTTTGGTGAGCTGTACTAGGCTCTAGCAACCAATCAACGCCCAACTCTCTCCAATTGTCTCTCATGCTCATACCGTCGAACATTAACAACTGGCCCTCGGTCAATTGAATTGTTTGTTCGCCCCCGTTTCATTAAGTAAGAGAAACTCATCAAGCTCGACACTCACACTGTATACTTTATTAAATTTGTCTGTCATTAAGCATTACCTTGAGTCAATAATGAAATACGTTTTTGAAATTGAAAATCTAGGAAGCGATTCATTATTCACTAATATTAAGCAGTGCAGTAACAACCACTGGTTTTATTAAGTAACAGTTCGCTGTTAAATCCAGCTACAAGATTATTTATAACCGTTTCAACAAAACCACTGCCCTGCGCGCAGCCAAGCCCTTGAGAAAGTGGGCCGGCATAAACAAAGTCACCTTTATCGTTAATCACCACGGCAGCCGGTGTAGCAGGGAGCAGTATTTGTAAAGAGGCTGTTTGCTCAATATTGATAAGCGTAAAATCATGCGCTTTAGAAAACGCAGCCAACTGTTTTAAATGAGGCTGGGCTTGCTTGGTGCAGCCACAGTCAGGGTCAGTAACGATAATCAACGAATTATGCTTTGCAGCTGTAAACCCTATGTGTTGTTTAAATTTAGTAAACCACCCTGGTTGTTCAAGCACGCCATAGCTGTCAAAAACGCGCAACTGATTATATTGATAATAAACTAAACCAGAAACCGTCAATACTAACCACAGAGCAATCACTGCACTCGTTTTAATGGATGAATTACTTAAATTTAGCAATGCTTTGCTCTAATACCGCAATACTTACGTCGATCATTTGTACTTTAGCGGTTAGTTTTTCTACCACTTTGGTATCTTGATATTGGCTTTGCTGCATTTGTTCTGTGCTAGAAGCTATTTGTTTTGTGTTTACAGCTTGCTCAGCAACAACTTGCGCTACAGAGTGAGTACTTTGGCTGACGGCTTTTATTTGCTCACTCATGGCGCTTATGTTTTCTTTCATGGTGGTGCTGATATGCGTTAAATCAACAACAAAATCGACACACTGGCTCATAGATTGAGTTGACGTTTTACTGTTTGTAACTAAATCTTTTAATGTTAAAGCAATTTTATCTGTCGTGGCTTTACTGCTTGTAGCAAGCGTTCTGACTTCATCGGCTACAACTGCAAACCCGCGGCCATGCTCACCCGCTCTTGCGGCTTCAATGGCTGCGTTAAGCGCAAGTAAGTTAGTTTGCTCTGCAATGCCTGATATTTCATTCAACAACCCTGATATTACATCGCCAGCGGCCACTAAATGATTTATTTGCTCTTCTGTATGATTAAGTAAATTAAGTAGCTCCGTGCTTTTAGTGTCTGTTTGCATAACGTCATTTAAGGCGCTATTTGCAGCTTGAGTAATGTTATCTACCTGCTGCTTTAATACTTCGCTTTCATGCTCAACTAAGCTAAAGCCCTGTGCAACTTGAGCACCAGAGTCTGCTATATCATTAGTTTGTTGCTTTCTTTGCTCTGCCCCGCTTGCTAGCTCATCGTGTACGTTTATTAATTGCTGTGAATTTTGCTGCAGTGAAAGAGACTGCGTTTGCACTTGCCTAATTACATCTGATAAATAACCCAATAAAGTATTAAAGCCCGCTACTGCATTGCTATTTTTATCATCGGCCCTAAGCGAAAGCTGTATATGCTCAGGGTCTTGCATAATGGCTTCGGTCGCTTTGGTTAAAGACACGCCAGCTCTGCGCTCTTGTTGTAGTGTTTTAGCAATATAGCCTGCTACAAACACTTCTACTATTGCATAGCCGGCATGTATAAGCACCGTAGTAAACGCCAGTCTGTCAGGGTCAAATACATAAAAACCGGTGTTTTGTGTTTGTAAAAAGTAAAAGCTTAAATGATGAACGGCCACAAAAATAATGGCCGTAATAAACACCTGCCACTGTACAAACATAATCAACATGGCCATTAAGATGAATATTTCGAAGTGTATTTCTATTAACCCAAAGGCTTGTTGTATGTGCAAAAAAGAAAACATCATAATTGCCGCAGCAACAACATGACCTGTGATTGGGTTATTTTTCTGAGTTTTAAGTAACCATATAGGCATTAAACTTAAAGGTAGGCCGACTATAAATGCTTGTGTAAGTGTCCCAAAGTACAAGCCTAGGGCGATAGACTCTACAAACAAAAAAATAAATATTATGGTGAATAAACGACTTACACTATTCATAAATACCTTTAATTATTAAAATTTTTTTAAACAAAATCAGAGGTTGTACGTATTAGCTAATAATTACGACCACATTTAATTATCAATATAGCCTAGCCTGCCAACTTTACTTAATAATTGATAAAACCGCTTTAAACTCAGGTAATGCTGCGTTTTTTGTCCACTGAAAAATGATACTTTCTACGCTTGTAATTATTGCCCCTGCCTGTTGTAACTGCTCTAGAGCTAGCGATTTATGCATCGTATTACGTGACCCCACAGCATCTGCCGCTACATGCACCTCAAATCCTTGGGCTATTAAATCTAAGCAGGTTTGTAAAACACATACATGCGCCTCTGTGCCTATTACTATAATTTGTGAACGCGTAAGCTTTGTAAACACAGCATTAAATGCAGGCTCATTACACGCACTAAAATGTGTTTTTTCAACAGTCTGTGCGTTTATAAGGGTGTTTTTTAAAAGGCTGTGTGTACCACCAAGCCCTTGAGGATATTGCTCAGTCACTATGCTAGGAATTTTAAAAAGGCCGCTTACTTTGGCAATTTTTATTGCCCACTCTAGTAAATCAGAAAATTCGATAATAGCGGGAGATAGCTTATCTTGAATATCTATCACTAATAACACGCTGTTATCTGCAGACAAATTTTTGTGACTAACCATAACACCCCGTTTTTAAGTAATTATAATTAGTAAGCGTAGCTTAAATGGTTATAAATAACTAAATTAGTGCTTTAATTTAGTTGTTATAAGTTGTAATCCACATTTTAAAAAATGTGCTATATTTAACTTTTATATGTATATCCCCTGCCCTAGAGCGAGTTTATTAGTGCGATTGAGTATTTTGTTTTTTCTCTTCACCACTGTATGTTTTCTTTGTATTACTAGCGTATCTGCCTCCACAAATTATGCTCAACAACTACAACGAATATCTACCGATGAAGGTTTATCCCAAAATTACGTAACTAAAATTTTGCAAGATGATTTAGGCTATATTTGGATAGCTACAGCGCAAGGGCTTAATCGATTTGACGGCTACACGATAACCCCTTTTGATGGCGGATTTACTCTTAACGAAAACTTCATCACTACACTATTTAAAACGCATGCAGGCAATATAATTGTTTCTACTGAGCTTGCCGGTGCCTATTTAGTTAACCCAAAAACGTTAACTACTCGTAATATATTTTCGGGCAATCTTGCAGGTAATACAGCTAGTTTCGCTTCTATTGAAGCGATAGCCCAGCACCAAGATACCTTTTACCTTGCCATTTTAAACAACGTGTATTCACTTAACTCTAAAACAAATTCACTTACTTTAGAGTTTACTATAGGCAATGAAAACAGCGTGGTGCGCGCGTTAAAATATTACAAAAATACGCTATTTATAGGCACACAAACGGGTTTATTTAGCTACGACCTAAAAACAGAGTCATTAACCCCTCTTAATTTACATACTCCCGATAAACAAACAGTCGATAACAGTAATGTTAAGTTTTTATCTGTAGACCCCGCGCTAGGATTATTAGTTGGCACCGTTGAGGGCATGTACGCGTTAAGTTTAAATAGCTCAGCAGGAGCAGCTGCAGATAAAAGCACTAAAAGCGTGATTGCTGATTACAATATTTGGGATTACAGCAATACACCCTATGGCGAATTTATTGCCACAGAGCATGGCTTGTTCGAATTTAACCGAGAAAAGGGCACCACTGAGTTAATTCTTAGCTTTGATCAAAGTAAATTTAATATTACCGAAAATACTATTAACGATTTAATGGTCGACTCAAGTGGCGTGTTTTGGCTGGCGTCGCGCACTCAAGGCGTGCTTACTTGGTCAATAAACACACGGCGCTTTAACAAAACCACCCTACCCGAAAACAACTATATAAACAGTATTTACCAAGACGATGATTTAACTATGTGGTACGGCACCGATAATGGCCTTGCCCATGTAAATGCTAAAAACAAAGCAACCTACTACCTAACCTCACAAGACCCTAAAGCGGTTTATGGTGAATACGCTATTTTTGCAATTAATAAAGCGCATTTAGATTCCACTTCGCGATATTTATGGCTAACGGGGTACTACAGTTTAATTTTATTTGACAAAGAAACAGGCACTGCCGTTGCAAAAAAAGATTTAAATAACGCACTGTCTGAAGGTGCGGTTATTTATGGTTTGTCTGAGGTAGCCCCCGACACATTCGCTTTTTATAATGATCACAGTTTTTATGTGTACAATGGCAAAACAGGCTTAACGCGCGAAATTAACGGGTTAAAACAACATGTAAACCCTTTAGAGGCCTATACTTTTCATCGACCTTTTGATGATTACCCAAATGAATTTGTATTAAGTACAACTACCCACTTTTACCGGTTTAACGAGCAAACAAACACTCTTACCACTATTTATAAAACCAGCAAAAAAGACAGCCAAAATTACCATACAGTAGAAAACTGGTTAACCGATAAAAATAACATTTTATGGTTAGCAACAACCAGCGAAGGCCTAGTGGGTATTGATGCGCAGAGCTTTGAAAAAAAGCACCACTTTAACGTAAGTAACGCCTTAAAAACGCAGTCTATTTATTCACTTATTAGCGATGAGTATGGTTATTTATGGTTTAGCAGTAAAAATGGTTTGTACCGCTTAAATACCGATACGTTAAGGCTGCGAGTTTTTACGGTTAAAGATGGTTTATCGGTTAATTTATTTAGCACTTTAGGGGCAATTACGCTTAAAAATAACACTGTAATGTTTGGCAGCAGTTATGGTGCGATTTCGTTTAACCCCGCTGAGTTTTTACAGCAAAGCACGCAAACAACAACCTCAATAACCGATATTACTTTAATGTCGCGCGATTTAGACTATCAGCCAAATCAGTTTGCCACCTCTGCATTGCAATTAACACATGAGGATATGGGTTTGGAGGTCAGCTTTTCTAATTTTGATTTTCAAAATAGCGCGGAAACACGTTACAAGATTACGCTTCAAGGACCTACTTCGCTAGAGTATGATGATTTAAAAGCAAACAAAATATTTTTTACAAAGCTCCCACCAGGTAATTATCAATTAAAGGCCAGCGCGTATAACTTTAATAGTGCGACTGAATCAAAGCCGGCGCTGTTAAATTTTAATGTGGCATACGCGCCTTGGAAGTCTCCTTATGCGTATGCGGCTTATATTTTAATTATTATAACTGTGCTGTGTTTACTGTTTTGGCAATACAGAAGCAGACAACTAGCCATAGCTAATGCGCAAAAAGCGACTATACACTCGCAAAAACAAACCGAGCTTGCGCTTAGTAACAATAAAAGTGGCATTTGGGATTACCATTACAGCGACGATTCGGTAAATACAAACCGGGGGAGTGAGCTTGGGTATACTAATTTGCCCAACCGTATTCCATTAAAACATTATTTAACTTTAATTCACCCTGAAGACAAACCACGGGTTATTTCGCACTGGTTAAATTTTACCAAACAAAAAAAGCATGAGCACTGGCAAGCAACTTATCGGTTAAAGCATAAGCTTGGCCATTGGTTGTGGTATCAAGATTTAGGGCAAATTATTTATGACGAACAAACAAATAAACCGATATCTGTATCTGGCATATATACCAACATAACTGAGCAACGTGCCAATGAGCAGCAAGCCAACATTTTAGGTGAGGCGTTTGGGCAAATAAACGACTGGCTGCTTATTTTAGATAATAACTTGGTGCCGGTTTCTGCAAATAACAGTTTTATAAAAACCTTTTCGCAAACTCATAAACATCCGCTTAGCTTAAAAGTATTTGTTAATGCAATAGGTAAAGCGCAATGTAAAAGCTATGCCAACACATTAAAAAGCTTAACAGCAAAACAAAATTGGCGAACTGATGCCGTTATTAAAACTGCAACTAACCCGCACCACCCCATACATATAAGTGCCACTGCAATTGCTAAAGATACACATAGCATAAGTTACTATGTGATTGTTATTTCGGATTTAACCGAGCAAAAAAAGGCAGAAGACGAGCTGCGCTATTTAGCCAATTTCGATCCCCTAACACAATTACCTAACCGCAGTTTAATGCATCAAAAAATTGGTAAATCGATTAAAAAAGCTCACCAGCAGCTCACTCAAAGCGCTTTACTATTTATAGATTTAGACAAATTTAAACCGGTAAACGACACATTTGGCCACGCAGTGGGAGATCAACTACTGTGTAATATCACCCAAAGAGTAAGCGCTATGTTGCCAAGTAATGCCACGCTAGGCCGCCAAAGCGGTGACGAATTTTTAGTGCTTATTGATAACGTAGAAGACATAGCCGCACTTAATAACATAGTCAAAAGTATTAGCTCAGAACTTGCCAATAAGGTCATTATCGAAGATTTTTCTATTAATATATCAGCCAGTATTGGCGTGGCTTTATACCCATTTGATGCCAGCTCGACCGATTTACTGATCAGAAACGCCGATGTAGCCATGATGCATGCAAAGCAAGCTGGCCGAAACGGGTTTAAGTTTTTTAACGACTCGATGAACGAGCAAATAAAGCAAAAGCTCATCCTCGAAAACGATTTAAAAGACGCCGCGAAAGATAATCTATTATTTAATCACTACCAACCCATAATAGACACGCACGCACAAACAATAAATGGAGTTGAGTTACTTATGCGCTGGGAAAATAACGGCCAATTTGTCTCGCCGGCATTATTTATCCCTATTGCTGAAGAAACAGGCCTGATAGAAGCATTAACTGAGCAAGCTTTAGAGCGCGCGCTAACTGAGCTAGCCCCTACATTGGCCAGCAACCCATTATTTTATATTTCACTTAACTTGTCGCCAAAGCACATTTTAAGGACGAATATAGCAACCAAGCTGACCAATATATTAAAACAGCATCAAATGAGCCCAGTACAACTGCGCCTAGAAATAACAGAAAACATACTGCTAGAAGACAAGCAAAAAGCCGCAAAGCAACTACAAAAGTTAAAATCGGCTGGTTTTAAGCTGTTACTCGATGATTTTGGCACCGGCTACTCATCACTTACTTATTTGAGCCAGTTCCCTATTGATGTCATTAAAATAGATCAAAGCTTTGTTAACAGCATTGGGATTGATAAAAGTGATGAGTCGATCATCAAAACCATTTACACTTTAGCTCAAAACTTGGAGCTTTATTGCATAGCCGAAGGCGTTGAAACTAAGCAACAAAAAGCCTTTTTAGAAGGGTTAGGTTGTCATGTTTTACAAGGTTATTATTTTGCAAAACCAATGCGTGCAGAGCAATTACAAAACCCCGAAACACATGAGCATATTCACACTTTAATAAAAAGTTAGCTATGAATATGCTGGCATTCGTGGCTTTCTATTTGCAGTACGCTGCTTTTAACATTAAAACGCGCAGCGAGGAGTTTTTCTATTTTTAAGCGGCAGGCTTCATCGTGCTTTTCAATTGTACAATGCTCTTTTAACACCACGTGAGCGCCGACAATAATATCGCTGTCTTTGCGCGACACCGTCACATTATGTACGTTATGCACATGCTCTAAATCGGTAATTGACTGCTCAATATCCTTCACTTTAGGCAACTTAGCGTTATTAAAGAACAGCCCCTTAATACAGCTCGTGATCACTTTACCGCCGGTAAATAACACAAACGAGGCAATTAGCATGCTCGATAAAATATCAATAATGCTCCAGCCCGTAAAATAAATAAGTACGCCAGCTATAAATGTAGAAATGGTCGATATAATGTCAAAAAACGAATGTAAAAATACAGCGTACACATTAATGCTTGCTTTGCGGCCTTTATAAAGTACCCACGCTGCAGCACCATGAAATAAAAACCCTACAGAGGCAATACTCGACATTAAAAAGCTGTTTATTGCTAAATCATGGCCATCGTTATGATGGGAAATTCTCTCTACACCTTCATATAAAATTACGGAGCTTATTGCCAAATACAGTAAACCATTAATTAAACCACCAATGAGCTCAGCGCGTTGATAGCCATCGTTATAGGTTTTAGCAAAATGAATTGCTAAGCTTGAGGCAATAAGGGCAATAAATAGCGAGCTATTATGCACAAATAAGTGCCCTGCATCGGCAAGTACAGCAAGCGAATTAGCGTAATAAGCGCCAATTACCTGAATTACCATAAATGAACATGTTATCGCTAAAGCGATAAGTAACCGACGACGAGACGCCTGGTGTGTAGTGATTTCTGTCATGAAATGCTTGAAAAACCTATACTTAAAATGCAAATAAGCCGTCAGGTGGCTTAGAGTAGAAAAGGGTAATGATATACAGTAGCAATTGTAATACGAAGCCCTCTTAAACGCACTAAAAACTTAGCAAAATAGCTAAAGTTGTACTAAATAACATAGTAGGAACAATTAAATTGTATGTAAAATCAACTGGAGCAATGAGTGGGCTTAAAACCAATCGAAGATATGTGGAGTACTATAAAGCTTATTCCGTTTGCCGTTGTACTTTATGATGCTAAAACACAAGCCTATAAAGCAAACACTCAAGCGCAGAGTATATTTGATTTACCCTCACAGCCAACATTAAAAGATGCAGACTTTAAGCACCTCACGTTAAGTAGTCCAGAAAGTAAAAAACAATTTACTGTTGCGCAATTGTTTGAAAAATACTTAGTTATAAATACTAACTGCCACGTATTTTTACAAAAACAAACACACGGCCTATTACTAAACGCCAAACTTGCCTCGCTAAATAGTCACTTATACATTGCTACGTTTGAGATAATTGAACACAACGAAGATGCGCAATATAACTTTGATAAAATTATTTCAAAAATTTCTACCGACTTAATAGATATTCAAATTGACGATATTGATACTCATATAGAGTTTGCGCTTAAAGCCATTGGCACTGTATGCCATGCCGATAGGAGCTACTTATTTAAATTTTCTGACGATGGTAAGTCAATGCGTAACACCCATGAGTGGGTTAACCAAGGGATTCAGCCATTTAAAGATCAACTACAGCACATACCAAAAAACTCTCTCCCCTACTTTGCTAATTTAATGGGCACAACACATTTATTTAAAGTAAATGATGTTGCCAGCCTCCCAGCAAAAGCGGCTAAAGAAAAACAAGAACTTGAGCGTGAAGGTATTCAATCGGTACTGTGTATTGGCCTTCGCTACGATAAGGAGCTAGTAGGCTTTATTGGTTGTGATTGTGTAAAGCAAAAACGTGAGTGGACAGACTTAGACTTAATTAGGTTAAAACTAGTAGGTGAAATAATCGCTAATGCGTTTAAAAACTTAAACTACAAGCAAGAGCTTCAGCATATTCAACAACAGCTAATTACCGCAAATCAAAAGCTTAACCACCTTGTAAATACTGACAGCCTCACCACAATTGCAAATAGACGTTGTTTTGACAAAGCACTAGAGAGCGAAATTAAACGCTGCGCACGTGCTAAGCAGCCCGTTAGCTTAATTATGTGCGATATAGATTTTTTTAAAAATTACAACGACAGCTACGGCCATCAACAAGGCGATGAAGCCTTAGTTAAGGTGGCAGCTGCGCTTAAGTCGCAATGCCGACGCGAAGGCGATTTAGCCGCGCGCTATGGCGGTGAAGAGTTTACCGTCATTTTACCGGCAACTAATGAGCAAGACTGCCAACAATTTACCCGCTTAATTCAACAAGCAATTAACGCGGCAGGCATAAAACACAATAATTCTACCGTAAGTGAGTACTTAACATTAAGTATCGGTTTTTATTCAGCCACACCTGATAAAAATAGCACGCCACAGTGCTTTATAAGTAAAGCCGATCAAGCACTCTATACCGCAAAAGAAACAGGCCGTAATAAGGTATGCCAATTTACATAACTAAATCTATTATAAAGTAACGGGCGGCTCTAGCTGCCCGTTTTTTATGCCTGTTATTTTAAATACATTACCTTGTAATGACTGGTTGGTTTTTACATTACTGTCATCTGCAGAAGTTACAAATAGCCACTGTGCGTTATTGCCACCAAACGCAACGCTTGTAGGTTTTGTTGCAGCAAGTGGCAGTGTGTTTAAAACCTCCCCATCTGGCGATAAACACATAACGCAGCCCATATCCCATACCGCAAGCCATAAGTTGCCAAGGGCATCAATCACACAGCCATCTGGGTCTACTTTGGTATTTTTAAATTGATAAAAAACTTGGGCGGGTAATATAGGCTCACCGCTATCTGGGTTTACATTTAAAGTAAAAATACAGCTGGCTTTTGAGTCGCAGTAATAAGCACGTGAGCGCGCTTTATCAAAACATAACCCGTTGGGAATGGTTAAACCTTGCACCACGCAATTAAGCGAATTTTGATAAAAACGGTAAATCTTACCTTCGCCTGAGCGGGCGTTTTTATCCATAGTGCTTAGCCAAAAACCACCCCAAGGGTCGGCTCGACCATCGTTAGAGCGCCGTGTGGACTGGGTATTTTCTAAAAATGTAAGCGTTTGGCGCACCCCAGAAGCTATATGGTATTTATAAATACCCGTACTGGTACCAATAATAAGGTGTGCTTTATCAAGCCACGCTAAAGCCGAAACCGTATCTTGCATTTCAACTTGTGTTAGTGAGTCAGGCTTTGTTAAACACTTACTTAGCAGCAGGTTTTTTTCTATATCTACCCAAAATAGCGTTTCAAGCAAAGGGTGCCAAAGCGGGCTTTCACCTAACTTATTTTGCACGTTACTAAATACGGTTACACTTGAGTCAGTCATAAATAACGATTCTTAAATATTAACAAAGCCTTGTATTAATAAATACTTTATCAGAAATCCCCAACACTTACGATTAAACAAAACACATTAGCAGCTAAACGCTTTTTTCTAAGCCAAACAGTGCACTAATACCAAATAGCTTAATTAAGTGATTTAGTTTTAAATACTAAACCACATTGATTACAGGATAAAAGCTTCTTTATTGGTCTGTTTATATCAAAATTTTTAGCGCCGTTAGCGCCAAGTTTAATCCCTTAAGTGAATAAAGTAATGTGGCAAATGGGTATAATTATTTCAGCATTTTATCGCGCTTTACCTGGTTAGTTGGTAATATCATCAACAGGGAGGCAATAGTATGATTAATAATAACAATAAACATTCTTTAGTGGTTGAGGGAGGTGCAATGCGCGGTATTTTTGCCGCCGGCGTGCTGGATGAGTTTTTAGCGCAGCGCTATCAACCTTTTACTAATTACTTTGGGGTTTCTGCTGGCGCTACCAATATAGCCGCTTATTTATGCCAACAACCTAAACGAAATTACCATGTTATTACCGACTTTTCGTGTCGGCCTGAATTTATTAACTTAGCGCGCTTTATCAAAGGCGGCCACTTATTTGATTTAGATTGGCTGTGGCAAGCAACCATTAAAGAAATCCCCCTCAATACAGAAGCCTTTGCAAAGGCGGCTCACGAATTTTATATCGTCTCTACAGCTATCACCACAGGGCAGCCCCATTACCTTAAAGCAAGTAGTGATGTGATGGTAGAGCAACTTAAGGCATCGTGCGCGATTCCAATTGCGTATCGTAACTACCCTATAATTAATGATATTGCGATGACCGATGGCGGCGTAGCAGACTCTATTCCCGTAATAAAAGCATACGAAATGGGCGCTCAAGAAATAACCGTGGTGCTTTCTCAGCCACTAGGCTATAGAAAAAAGCCAAGTAAATCGCAGTGGTTAACTAAAAAACTTTATAAAAACTACCCTGCTTTAATAAAAAGCACGATTAACAGAGCGCATGTTTATAACAGCAGCATAGATTTTATTAATAACCCGCCTGAAGATTGCAAAATCAATATTATTGCTCCACCGCCCCAATTTAGAGTGGGCCGCACAACCAAAAATGTTAAACACCTTAACGATGGGTACAAAATGGGAATTGATACAGCCAAAGCCTTTTTAAGCTAAGTGTGTTGTTTCCCTTTAGAAAGCGCAACCAGTATGCCCATTACAGTAAACGCTGCAATGGTGCATACAATGCCCGCTAGCACAGCGTAAACATTTATAAAAAACGCTAAGGCAATAGCTATTAAAGCCCAACAATACAGCCACTTATAGGCTACTTTGTAGTGCTTACTTCTCATTAATAATAAAGCGGCCAGTAAACACGCTAGCGCAACAACTATCATAACGGTGCTCATGCTGCTTTTACCTCTGCAAGTGCTATGGCATTAGGTTTTGTTTTTAAGTATCCCCATAAAAACGCCAGTCCAACAATTAAAAAGCTAATATCTGTAAATGTCACTAGGGTACTGTTTGCGTTAATAACATTATTAACGCCCACTACACTATTAAGTGGTAAAACACTTATTAAGAATAAGGCGCAAAGCAACAAGGTTGCTCTAAAGTAGTTTTTATAGTTTTGCCAAAATGCTGCAATTACTAGCCATACTAACCACGCGTAAAAAAATACCGGCCCAAAGTAAGCATTGTGCTCAGCGCCAGCCACGGCATAGTTTAAAAGTACTTGCACAGGGAATAACACACAACAAGCAAGCAAGCACTAAACCACCGCAACTGCCTATAATAAAGCGGTTCCACCTTGCATACGCGTCAGCGCTAAGTGTTGGTGTGCTGCCTCTGGTACGCTTTGCTAACCACATCATCATGCCTGAAAGTGGCATTAAAGCACATGCTAAGCCAAGCATTACCCAAAGTAATTTGACAAATAAGCCAGCAAAATTACCAAAATGGAGTGGGAAGAGTATTGCAATAATTTTAATTGATACCCCGGCTATATCGCCAAAACTACTCATTGAAGTGATGTACTCCCCTTGCCCATTGTAATGCAACAACTGAGAAGCCACGGCTTCGCCTCCTAAAAGGCGTAAATACACTTGTGCGTTAGCATCGTTATGCGCCATTACCGTGGCATCTAAAATAACTGCATGTGGGTAGCGTTGCTGCGCATCACTTAAAATAGCGGTTATGTTAGTTGGCTGATTTACATAACTAATTATTGGCTCAGGAATAGCTGTAAAAGTTTCTATCAACTTATCTTGGTCGCCTCCAAAGCTAACAAAGGCTGCTGCAGGTAGTAAAATTACGGTTGCGAGCCCTAAAAATGCGCCGCTAAAGCCAATTACAATATTAAAAATACTGCCCCAAATGCCCATTACTTTGTGGCCGTCACTTATGGTTACATCAAAGCCTTTAAGCCACCTTAAGGTGAACAGCTCTTTAATTAATTTACGATGTATAAATAAGCCAGTTACCGTACTTACTAATAATGTTAAACCTAAAAACCCAGTTAAAATAAGCCCTATAGGTCGCCCTAAATGTAAGTCAGCGTGAAACTCACCAATGTAGCTGGCTGCATCTGTTTTTCTATTGGCATAATATTGCTTACTTGGGCCATAGTAGGTATTTACCAACGCTAAGCTTGCTGGGTCAAATTCAAATGCCCGAAGTACTTCTTGCTGGTAATTTTCATCACCATGGTGTGATTCAAATACTAAAGCCAGTAAGTGAAAATTATGCCCTGTTGGCATAAACACATGAATGTTTTCACCAAACTCTTTGGGCACTTGAGCGTGGTATGTATTAACTAATGTGCTTATTTCACTATTAGGAATATGTTGAGTTTGCTGCAGTGATTGGTTGGCCCAAATTTTTAGCTCAGGCCTTGCAAGTACTGCTAACGCGCCGGTAAATGCCACAACAAACAATAAAACGGCGGTTACTACGCCCACCCAACTATGTAATAAAAATAGCTTTTTTAAAGTAATTGATTTCATCCTTGCCCCTGCATTAATGCAAAATAACTTAAAATTCCATGCACTAAACACAAAGTGATCATGAGTAAAAATGGCTGCCATGCTTTTTCGCTAATGTAGGCATATATAAAAAGCCCAACCCAAATAATTGGAAACAGTAAAATAGGCAGTAAAATTTGTTCACTCATTTGTAAGGGCAAATAGGTAGTCATCCCGGTTATCATCACCGTAGCGGTTACCAATGCCAATACGCACGCCATTAAATGGCGACGCTTTGTAGCGCTAAAGGTTTTTTTATTATTCATTTTTAGCTCATTTAATAAATAGCAGGCGCGCACACCTACACATGCAAATAACAACTATTTGCATTATATTGCGCATTTGTAAATTTATGCAACATATTATCGTTACTTAATAAGCTAACAAGCTCCCTTTTATTCGCATAATCAATGCCTGTTTATTTATAAAATTACATTTTTTGAGCATACTTGGTATTTAGGTAGGCAAATATGATGAGCTAAAAATGTTTTTAAATAATCCCAAAACAACTGCGTTATCATGCTGATCAGTGATTAACTGCTTAGTGAATTAAAATAACGGCTAAACAGGCAAATTTTTAACTTTAACAGTCAACAAACTCTATAATTATTGTTATTTTGTTAGGGCATATGCAAAAAGCTAATTGCCCCTAGGCAGGCTCTTTTAGCAGCTGTAAAACAAAGCACTATACATTGATAAAATGAGAGAAATTTATGAGCGATAAAATCAATCCAGAGGCGTTACACGCACTAAAAATTGCATTTACTTACATGCCGCAAGCAATTGAAGTAACAAAGTACGAATATGGCGAGCGCTATCAAACAGTGCTTGATCATATTGAAGCCGTGCGCGAAGTGTTACTTATAAACGATGTAGACCCAGAAGAAGTAGGCGGCGACATAAACCCAGAATACACGCCTAATTCTACCTATTAATGGGAAAAGTTTGCTAATTGAGCAAAACAATTAAGTTCGCGTGTTGATAGCCTAACACCCATTACTCAATATATTGCTCAACGGTTTACGCCTGTTGGTATAAACTGTTAAAAACATATAAATAAATGTGCCTATCTGCCGATACGCATAACGATATAAAATACAATTAAGGTAATTGCGGTGAACTTTTTAAGGCGTTTTCACGATATAGTCTCAGACCAAACTCTGGATTTTAATTCTAAAATTAAAAACCTACTCGCGTTTGGCCTAGAAGTGTTCAGCCTTGATGTAGCAATAATTAGTAAAATTGATGCTAATACGTACACAGTATTACATGCTCTAACACCCGATAACGCCTTATTACCCGGTACACAATTTGAGCTAGATGGCACCTATTGCGTCCATACGTTATCTGCGGGCTCGGCGCTTTCATTTCATAAAGCCTCACAAAGTACGATTGCAACTCACCCTTGTTACATAAATTTTCAACTTGAGTCCTACATTGGCGCACCTATAAAAGTAGCCGATAAAACCTTTGGCACTGTTAACTTTTCATCGCCTAACGAGTCACCTGCATTTAGCGACGAAGCCTACGATTACATTGAGCTATTTGCTCAGTGGTTAGGATCTGAATTTGCAAAAATAGACACCAAAGAGCAACTTTTAAAAAATAGCTACACCCTGTCAAAGCTCGAAAACATCGCGAATATCGGCACTTGGGAGGTCGATTTAATCGAGAACAAAGTTTATTGGAGTAATCAAACTAAACGCATTCATCAGGTAGCCGATGACTATCAGCCAATAGTTGATAACGCGATTGAGTTTTACAAAGAGGGCGCCAGCAGAGAAGCCATAGACCAAGCAGTAGAAAACGCCATAAACAAAGGTGAAAAGTGGGATTTAGAGCTTGAGGTTATCACTGCACAAAACCAAGAAATTTGGATTTCGACTTTTGGAGAAGCCGAGTTTCACGAAGGTAATTGCATAAGGCTATTTGGTACATTTCAAGACATTACCGAATCAATCTTACTTAGAGAAGCGCTAAAAAAGAAAAAAGCCGAAGCAGAGCATATGTTAGAAGATAGAAGTATGCTATTTGCTAAAATTAGCCACGAGTTACGCACCCCCCTAAATGGCATAACCGGCATGCTCACCACCCTAATAGATGAAAAAGACACTGAAAAACGAGACGAAAAAATAAAAATAGCGCTACGCAGCGCTGATATTTTACTAAACATTATCAACGAAGTACTCGATTTTTCTAAAATTAATCATGGTGAATTAAAACTAGAGCCAACCGACGTACTGCTTAAAACCATATTTAGTGATTTAGCCTCTTTATATACCCCGTTATTTAAAGAAACCCATGTTGAATTAATCATAGATAATACAATTGATGATAGCTGCTGGGCCTTTTGCGACAGTACACGCCTTAGCCAAATTACCTCTAACTTATTAAGTAACGCATTAAAATTTACCGAGCAAGGCCATGTAAAACTTAAAACACACCTCATAAATAATAACGATGCGTTATCTCTTGGTATCACTGTTTCTGACACTGGTCGCGGAATGACCCCTGCCTTTTTAGAGTCTTTATTTTCGCCGTTTACACAAGAGGTTGACGCTAAAAATAATAAAGGGGGCACAGGGCTTGGCCTAGCAATTATAAAAGAGCTTGTAGAATACATGGGCGGCACAATAAAGGTGACGAGTGAACTACAAAAAGGCTCAACGTTTAGTATTAATATTCCGCTAGAGCTTGGTAAAGAGCAAATAATAGACGACATTCAATCAAAAATTGAGTTAAACAGCCACTCGCTCAGTGTACTTATTGTTGATGACAACGATATAAACCGCCGTGTGCTTGATGCCTCTCTTGATAAGTTAAACGTAAAAGCCGACTGCGCCATTGATGGCCAAGACGCTATTTTTAAGTGTAAGCAAAAGCATTACGACCTTATTTTTATGGATTGCATTATGCCAATCCTGGATGGTTTTGAAGCCACTAAAACGCTGAGAGCGCAACGTATTTGCCCTAGCGAAAGCACCTACATTGTAGCGCTAACTGCTAATACATCGTCGCAAGATAAACTAGCTTGCCAGCAAGCAGGCATGGATATGTTTGTCTCTAAGCCGTTTAAGCTTCCGCACATAGAAAAAGCGCTTTCTAACGCGCTCGAACATACCGAAAAGCTTGCATAGCACGCTAAATAACAAGTAGTTCAGTGCATTCTCACTCAAACCGCAGTAACTCTGATTCAGTGCAGTTGGGGAGAATAATACCAATGCCAATACATAATTAAGCGCATTGCTATAAGCATTAAAAAAGCCGCCTTTGGAGAGGGCGGCTTGGGTTAACAAACAGCTTTTGGGTGTACCTATTGCTGTTACATCAAGAGAAGGTTTGCCTATTAAGCTGCATTTTGGTCTTGGTTGCTTTGCTCGCTATGGCGAATTAAGTAATCAAACGCCCCTAAGCTTGCTGTTGCACCACTACCCATTGCAATAATGATTTGCTTAAACGGCGTATTTGTCGCGTCACCCGCACCGTAAACGCCCGGTAATGAGGTTGCGCCTTTAGCGTCAATTTCTATCTCGCCAAACTTGCTTAGTGTAAGGTCGCTCTCTTTTAACCATTCGGTATTAGGGATCAAACCTATTTGTACAAAAATACCTGCAAGTGCTAATGATTTTTCCTCACCTGTTACACGGTCAGTGTAATTAAGTCCGATTACTTTTTTACCATCACCTACTACTTCAGTGGTTTGCGCATTTTTAATAATAGTGATGTTGCTTAAGCTATTCGCTTTGCGGATAAGTACTTCGTCAGCGCGCAGCGTGTCAGCAAACTCAAGTACCGTTACATGTTCTACAATGTTAGCTAAGTCGATAGCCGCCTCTATACCCGAGTTACCACCACCAATAACGGCAACAGGCTTACCCTTAAATAGCGGACCATCACAGTGTGGGCAGTAAGCTACGCCATGGCCGCGATATTCTTGCTCACCAGGTACGTTCATTTCACGCCAGCGTGCACCGGTTGCTAAAACAAGCGATTTAGCTTTTAAAGTAGCCCCGTTTTCAAGGGTAATTTCATAACCATTACTACCGCGACCAAGCCCTGCTGCGCGTTGGTTATGCATTACATCTACATCGTATTCTTTAACATGCTCTTCAAGCTGAGCAACAAGCTTTGGACCTTCAGTGGCTTTAATCGAAATAAAGTTTTCGATAGCCAACGTATCGGCAACTTGGCCACCAAATCTATCGGCAACTATACCGGTGTTTAACCCTTTACGAGCAGAATAAATAGCGGCTGAGGCACCCGCAGGTCCGCCACCTACTACTAACACATCAAACTCGTCTTTTTCGCTTAATGCTGCAGCTTGTTTAGCCGCGCCTTTAGTGTCTACTTTATTTAAAATGTCGGTCAGGCTTAATGCACCTTGGCTAAACGGTTCGCCATTTAAGTACACAGCGGGTACTGCTAAAATATTGCGCTCTTCTACTTCGTCTTGAAAGAGTGCGCCGTCAATCATTGTTGCTTTAATTTTGCTATTTGTTGCTGCCATTGTATTTAGCGCCTGCACTACTTGCGGGCATGTTTGGCAACTTAAGCTTATGTATACTTCAAAATTAAGTTCTTGATTGAGTGATTCTATTTGTTCAATGTCTTCGCTTTTTGCTTTACTTGCGTGTCCGCCAGTGTGTAAAAGCGCTAACACTAAACTTGTAAATTCGTGACCCATAGGTACGCCAGCAAACGTAATGTGGGTATTTTTAACCGGTGAATGTACAACCATAGACGGGCGACGTGCGCTGGTATCAGGGTTGCTCACTACCGTAAACTTATCGCTTAGCGAGGCTAAATCGTTTGCTAAGCTTTCTACTTCTGCTGATTTTTTGCTGTCATCCAAGGCAATAAGCAGCTCAACAGGTTGAGTAAGCGATTCAAAATGGCTTTTTAATTGATTTTTAATGTTGTTATCTAACATGGCTTAACCCTTTTTAGGAAAATTTAAACAGCAAGCCTCCCATGCCAACTAATGCATGTGCTAATGAGTCCGAGTTGAGATAGGAGGCACCAACAAACGAAATGATGTTGGTTTAAGGGCAGTTACCTGCCCTCATAAAAGTGGGTAAACCTGTATTTAGATTTTACCAACTAGGTCTAGTGAAGGAGCAAGTGTGTCTTCACCTGGCTGCCAAGATGCAGGGCAAACTTCACCGTCGTGAGTTGCAATGTATTGTGCAGCTTGAACTTTACGTACTAACTCTTTAGCGCTACGGCCAATACCTAGGTCATGCGTTTCGATTACTTTGATTTCGCCCTCTGGGTTCATTACAAAAGTACCGCGAAGTGCTAGGCCGTCATCTTCAATCATAACGCCAAAGCTGCGAGTAATACGGCCAGTTGGGTCGCCAATCATTGGAAATTTAATTTTACCAATAGTGTCTGACGTGTCATGCCATGCTTTATGCGTGAAGTGAGTATCAGTTGATACTGAGTAAACTTCTACACCCATTTCTTGTAGCTGCTCGTAGTAATCAGCAACATCGCCAAGCTCAGTCGGACATACAAACGTGAAATCTGCAGGGTAAAAGAAGAAGATTGACCACTTACCTAGTACGTCTTTTTCAGACACTTCTACAAAGTCACCATTGTGGTATGCAGTTGCGTTAAAAGGTTGAATTTTTGTGTTGATCAATGAAGTGCTCATAGTATTCCTCATTTATATTTAAAGTGTTTTAAAGTTACTCAACGCAGCCAAAATGTGTGGCCTTTCGCGTTGGCTTGATTAATACAATAAGCCCATTGGTAAACTAAATAAAATTGATTGTTTAGATTAAAACAATCGATTTTTAAGATTGAACTCTCTAGCTCTTCTATTCGTAAACGATTTATTACCTGTAAGTGCTAAGAATACTGCTACAATAGCCGCGCTAAAAAACACACAACATAAGGCATGCTGTAATGGAAAAATTTGTTAATCATATTCAACTTGGCTATTTGGGGTTACTACCCTTTTTGGGCTGTGTAGCGTGGCCGCTTATGTTTGGCAGTAATAGCGTTAACTTGGAGTTTTTTACTTTTTACAGCATTGCCATACTGGCATTTATGGCGGGCAATTTATGGCGCGCTGGGATGCAAAGCTACAGCGATGCAATTAAAGCGGTTGTGCCTGTTATACCCGTACCATTTTTATCGTTTATTCCGCTGGAGTGGGCGCTTGCTTGGTTAGGGGCTAGTTTTTGGTTAGTTCTTATCTTTGAAAAAGCCACACCACAATGGCAAACCTACCATCGCGATTATCAAAAAATGCGCTTTATTCTTACCTCAGTGGTATTTGTGTGTCACATACTCACCATTGGTATGAGCCTTTACCCAAAATAACCTTGCGCTGCTTAACCTACTAGGCGTAATAGTGTAACATCCGCGCACTGCTATTTAAGGACGCACCATGATTGATACATTACGCCAGCAGCTTAACGAGCTTGGCGAAAACTACGTAGAAAAAAACGCCGCTTTTAAAATTAAAGTTATTCCGTTTTTTTGCGCTATTAGTATTAAAAAAGATCACAAAAATGAAGGCCGGCTCAGCTTTTACTCAAACCAATTAATAGAAATACTGTTAGTGGTGTTATTTATGTTGTTTGGGCTTACGCTTTATAACCCAGAGGCGGGTTTTACACATGGCCCTATTCATATTGTGTTTGCTATTTTAATTACCTTTAATTTAATTTTAAAACAAATAGCCATTGAAGGGCTTAAAACACGCCTTGCGTTTCATCGTTTGCATGGTGCTAATACAGCGCAAAATACTCAAAGTGCAGATCAAAACACTCACAAATCTAATTAAGTTATGTATTTAAATCCTAATTGGCGAATTCTCACCGTAGGCGATGGCGATCTATCGTTCTCTAATGCGGTGGTTAATCATATAAAACCGGCAAAGTTAGTCGCATCTACTTATGATAGCGCCAAAACCATAGAGCAAAAATACCAGCACAATGCGCTAAGTAGTTTAAAAAAGTGTCATGTTGAGGTTATTAATTGCTTTGATGTAACGGACCCTTTATGTTGGCAAAAATTAGCTGCGCACCAGCACAGCTTTGATGTGGTTATTTTTCAGTTTCCGCTTATTCCAGCCTTTGTAGGGCGCGAAGCATTTGAAAGCAACACTCAAAAAACCAGCATGAACGTGCTTAATCGCGCGTTACTACATCAATTTATTAAATACGCTAACAAATACGCACTCGACAAAAGCGGCCCTATGCTTTGCTACATAACCTCAAAAGATGTAAAACCCTATCGCGAGTGGAATATTGAAGGCAGCTTAAGTAATGGCCTTGAGGCTAAATACGCGGGCCAAATGCCTTTTGATATTAACCAGTTTGATGGTTACAAAATAAGAAACGTAGACCGTGACAAACACGTAAAAGACACCAGTGGCATCACTTATGTGTTTACGCCTAAAGCAATCTTGGCGCAATCTGACGAACTAAGCACTCACCTTACAAAGCCTGCGTATTTAGATGAAAATCATTGCTCGCTTTGTCGGGTAGGCCCTTTTATTGCCACCGAAGATGAAAACAAACACCTTAACGCTAAAAAGCACCAACAAATGCTAAAGTTAGAAGATGACTGGCAGGCGTGGCTTACTGACTTTTACAACCGCACCTTATAACCCTGCTTTATAGCTCAATTTAATTAAATCAGCGGCCTTTTCAGCAATGGCAATAACAGGTGCGTTTGTGTTACCTGTTACTATGGTAGGCATAATTGAGGCATCAATAACCCTTAAGCTGCGTATCCCGTGTACTTGTAGTTTGCTATTAACCACCGCCATATTGTCGGTGCCCATTTTACAGGTGCCCACAGGGTGATATTCGGTATCGGCAGTTTGGCGAATAAACTCAATAAGCTGGTCGTCGTTATTTACATCAAGCGGGTAAACCATGTTGCCACGAATTTTATCAAAGGCGTGGCTTTGCATAATACGCAGCGCTTTTTTAAGCCCTGCAAGCATAAGCGATAAATCATCAGGGTGGCTTAAATAATTAGGGTCGATAAGCGGCGCACTGCGTGGATTGCTATTGGCAAGCCTTATTGTCCCTCGGCTTTTGGGGCGCATAATACTACTGTGAATACTATAGCCATGGCCAAGGTGAACTTTGCGACTATGATCGTCCACCAACCCAATTACAAACTCAAGTTGAATATCCGGCGCAGGCGAATTATCCAACACATTAATAAACGCATGTGACTCAGCAAAATTACTGGTTAATATTCCGCTGCGTTTACTAAACCACTGCGCACACCCTTTAATAATACTTGCAGCGCCTTTTACACTTACCCCAAAGGTGCCTTTTGCTGTATTTGCTTTACACAAAGGCACCACGGTTAAGTGATCTTGCAAATTACCCCCTACTCCTTCCAGTGCATGTTCCAGTGGTATGTTATGCGCTGCTAAATGCGCTTTAGGGCCAATTCCTGAAAGCATTAACACTTGCGGAGAGTTAATTGCACCGGCGCTTAAAAGCACCTCCTTTTTGGCCATTAATGTAATAATTTTACCGCCGTGCTCAAGCTCTACGCCGTGGGCAACCTTATTTTTGATTATAATTTTATTAACGTGGCTGTGGGTAAACACGCTAAGGTTAGGCCTGTTTAAGTGCGGTGTTAAATACGCTTTTGCAGCACTACAGCGCTCACCATTATGTTGCGTAACCTGCGAAAGCCGTGCTCCATGTTGCTCAGCGCCATTTATATCGTCATTTAACTGTATTCCTTGCTCAACACACGCTTTTAAAAAGCAAGAGTTTAGCGCACTTGGCTTAGTCAGCTCTTGCACATGCAATGGCCCTTTTGTGCCATGTAACGCGTTATTAAACGTTTTATTGTTTTCGGCTTTTATAAAATAGGGTAATAAACTTTTGTAGTCCCACCCAAGGTTGCCATTTTGTGCCCAGTTATCGTAATCGTAGTTATTACCGCGTATATACACCATGGCATTAGTAGAGCTTGACCCACCAAGCACTTTACCCCGCGGCACAAAGCCACATCGGTTATTAAGCGCCTTTTGCGGTACCGTGTTGTAATGCCAACTATTTATTCCATATGGCACACTGGCCGCAATACCCGCAGGCATTTGTATTAAAGCGCTCTTATCGCTACCGCCCGACTCTATTAGGCACACACTTATATGCTGATCTTCTGATAAACGCGCTGCCAGCACACAACCTGCACTGCCTGCGCCAATAATAATATAATCAAACGTGTGGTTACTCATAGGTGCCTTTGCATCATCACTATTTAGTTCTTATTGGTAGCTGCTTCTGCTTTGTGCATCCATGCAGTTGTAAATAAGCAGTTTTATTGCAGCAAGCTATTCGCTCTATAGTGCATAGATTAAATCCTAAAAACTTGATATTTTTAGACACCTTCTTTAATTTACAGCGCCAGTGTATGAGCAGCCCAATACGTGCCACCTCTTTATATTCAATAGACTCGTTAATTAAAGAACTTGGCGCAGACCCAGCAAGCGTAATGAAAACCTGTAAGGTCAATGTCGACTTTAATAACCTTGAAAACCAATATTTACCCTATTTGAGCTATGCAAATTTATTAGAGTACTGCAGCCACACGCTTAACTGCCCAAGCTTTGGGCTTAAATTAGCAAATAAACAAAACTTTGATATTTTAGGCCACATAGCCATAGCCGCTAAAAGTGGGACTAATTTAGAAGAAGCGCTTAGCTGGGTGGTTAAATATTTACACTTACACAGCCCCGCATTGTGCTTAACAACGCACTCATTAGATAATGACGAGAGCTTATTTTTATCGTTTGAATTTAACCTAAAGCCCCTACCACAAATAAACCAAGCCATAGAGCTCACGCTTGGCTTAGCCATGAGCATAATTAAAAAATTAAGTAATAATCAGTGCAAGCCTCGCACTGTGTTTTTACCGCAAAAGCTGGCAACTAATACACTCGCATACAAAACCTATTTTGGCTGTAAAGTAATAGAGCACCGCAACAGTGCGGGCATTGTAATAAACAAAGCCGACTTATCGATAAAGCTTAACCACAATAACCTTAATAAAACCGACGCGGCCTTTAATTTTTTAGCTAAACGCAACGAACATAGTCAGTCATTACCTGCCCAAGTAAGCGCACTAATAAGGCCAATGCTGCCTATTTATCAGTGTTCAAACCAAACTATTGCCGAGGCACTTAATATGCACCCGCGTACCTTGCACCGTGAATTGGCTAAACATAACACCAGCTTTGTAAAACTTAAAGACACCACACGCCGGGCGCTAGCGGCGCATTACTTGCTTCAAAAACAATACTCTATCAGCACTATTTCAATGCTTTTAGGCTATCACGAACAGGCAACCTTATGCGCAAGTGTTAAACGCTGGTTTGGGTATTCTCCACGCGCATACAGGGCAAAAAAAATGTTAAAGTAACGGCTCTTATTATTTAAGCTAAGGAGCAGGCATGAACTTTGTCATTGTCGGTACAAATTTTATTAGTGATACCCTACTAAGCGCAGCAAATACGTTACCTGCATTTAATTTATACGGTGTGTGCTCACGCAAGCAATCAAGCGGCGAAGCCTTTTTATCTAATTACCCCAATACCGATGTAAAAATTTTCACCTCAATTGAGCAGGTATGCCAAGACCCCGATGTTGATGCGGTGTATATTGCAGCGCCAAATAGCCTACACAAGCAATATGCAGTAATGTGCCTTGAAGCAGGCAAACATGTACTAGGCGAAAAACCTTCAGCCGCTAATAGCCAAGAGCTAAATGCTATTTTAACTGCAGCTAATGTCAATAAACGCCTTTACATGGAAGCAATGATGACCACGCATTTGCCAAACTTTGCGCGACTTAAAAATGCGCTGAGTAAAATTGGTAAACCCCGTAAGTTTATTGGCCAATACAGTCAGTACTCATCACGCTACGATAAATACAAAAACGGCGAACGCCCAAATACCTTTTTACCGGAATTTGCCAATGGCGCTTTGCTCGATTTAGGTGTGTATCCGCTTTACCTACTTATAGCACTTTGGGGCGCTCCACAGCGCGTGAGTGCCAGTGGGGTACTATTAGATACAGGCGTAGATGGTGCAGGCGACGTATTATTAAATTACGATGATAAACAAGCCGTTATTAGCTACTCTAAAATTTCTCAAGGCGATAACATCACCGAAATACAAGGTGAGCGCGGACGCTTACGAATACATGCCGTGTCGCAGTTAAAACACATAGAGTTTGTTGCCAATAACGGGGAGGTTGAGGTTATTTCTGATAAATTTGATGAGCACTTTATGAAATACGAAGTTGCGCACTTTATGCAAACCATAAACGCGCAAAAACTAGAGTCAGATGTTAATACACATCAGCTTGCCCGCGACGTAATGAACGTACTTGATACCGCAAGAAAGCAGCTTGGGGTAGTTTACCCTAATGATAAAAACGCAGCAGCGGACTAAAGTTGACCCCCATCCGTGGGCAATCAAGGCAAGAGCCTAGTTGTAATTATGCGCTTACTTATTTTTTATTAGGTACAGCTAAATTACACAGGCTCTTTATTAAAGCGTGTAGATTTTTAATGGTTTAATTTGCATAAATCTACTCACCATTTAACCAAGGCAGCGCCAGTTATTAGGCGAACTAGGTTACTCACCTCTCACCACCATTAACCCGCGCCTAGATTGCACACATTTCAATCCATTAAAATTAGCTTGCTCTAAGCACGCTTATATAAATGAGCAAAGTTAACTTAGCACACAAAAACATGACCAATCAAGCTAGCCAATTATTAAAATTTATACTAAATTGGTAACATAAATAGGTTAACACCCATTTATAATATTATATGACCGTTACATCACTTTAGAATTTTGACATAATAGTGAATTTTGGGGTAACCTCTGCTAATAACAGTAGGTTTAGGCTATTTGAGCCTATTAGCCGCTATTCCTTAAGGTAATAAAGGTAGAATATGGGAAACCGTCGCTTATTTTGGCGCATTGTTGATAAAGTTGAAGCTTTGATAAACCAAGGAGAGTTTTCTGCTGGGAGTCGTTTACCACCAGAGCGAGAACTTGCCGACATGTTTGACGTAAGCCGCCCAACAATTCGTGAAGCTATTATTGCATTAGAAGTACGAGGCCGCGTAGAGGTTAAAACCGGCTCAGGCGTTTATGTAATAGAACAACAAGAAACATCTGTAAAAACAAAAGAGATCAGCGCTTTTGAGCTAACACAAGCTCGCGCACTCATTGAAGGTGAAATAGCCGCACTTGCCGCACAATCAATCACCGATGAAGAACTAGCTCAATTAAAGCAAACGCTAATAGCCATGGAAAAAGGCTTATATGTAGAACAAGCAGACCGCGAGTTTCACGAAATTATAGCGCGTGCTACACGTAACAAAGCCCTTGAGTATGCAGTGGCAAATTTATGGGATTTACGTTTAAACAATTCACAAATTGTGGCTGATTATGGCAGTGTGTGTAAAAACAATAACGATTGCGTAATGGATGAGCACACCGCTATTTATAATGCGCTGCAAACACACGACGCAAGCGCCGCACGTACCGCAATGCATAAACACTTTAACCGTTTAATTAATGCATTATTTGACGCTGTAGAAGCGCGTGCGCTTGAAGAAATCAAACGTAAAAATGATGAAAAACGTGGCCTTTATTCTTTAGATGGCCTAGTTAAAAGTGCTAGCAAAACACACTAAAACGACCTAAACGTTTATAAGCCAACGATCTATTCGCTGGCTTTTTTATTTTGAGGCACTCAGCGTTTGCCTTTAGTTATGCATAATCAGCTACGCTAATTCATCGCACATATTAGTCACTCCCTCCCAAATTTAATGTGTATGCCATACAAGCTATTACTTAGCCAATAAAAAACAGATACACTGCGCAAAACTAGACGATTGTTACCAAGGAAAACAATGCAATCATCCACTAAAGACTTTTTGCTCGCGCTTGTGTGCGTTATTTTAGCAATGATCACAATTCAATCTGGCGCCTCATTTGCTAAGCAGTTATTTCCTGTTATTGGCCCCGAAGGCACTACTGCACTTAGGCTTGGCTTTTCTGCACTTATTTTGTGTTTAATATTTAAACCGTGGAAACACCTACCAGCTAAGGGGAATCGGTTATCAATTGTGGTATACGGTTTAAGCCTAGGCGGAATGAACATTTTATTTTATTACGCTATTGAACGTATCCCTTTAGGAATTGGTGTGGCGCTTGAATTTACCGGCCCATTAGCGGTGGCGTTATTTAGCTCACGCGCTAAGCGCGACTTATTTTGGGTGGCGTGTGCAATTGCGGGTATTTTACTGTTACTGCCCGATATGAGCAGCCAAGAAAGCCTAGACCCAATTGGCGTAATACTCGCTCTAGGTGCCGGTGCTTGCTGGGCAGCCTATATTTTATTTGGCAAAAAAACCGGCACACAAAGCTCAGGCGGCGCAACGGTCGCACTCGGCATGACCGTAGCAGCCATTGTACTTGTACCTTATGGCGGCATATTACAAAGCAGTGCATTTACATGGAGTGTTATACCGCTGGGCATTGGCATTGCTATTTTATCAAGCGCACTGCCCTATACACTTGAAATGGTTGCACTGCGTAATATGCCCGCTCAAGGGTTTAGTATTATGCTAAGTTTAGAGCCTGCGTTTGCCGCCCTTGCTGGGTTTATTATACTTGGCGAGTTATTAACTTTGTGGCAATGGTTGGCTATTTTATTGGTGATTATAGCCTCGGTGGGTAGCTCATTTTCGAATGTTAAAAAACAATAATCGCCTCTATAAAAAGGCCAGCACATAACTGCGCTGGCCTTTTAAATAACAAAATTCGCTATAACTTGTATCGCGCTACTTTTTACTTGTCATTAAATAGCCGACTAGTGATATAACTGGCATACCCGCTGCCACTAACGCCACGCTTTCCCAGCCACCAGCTTCGTAGAGTGGGCTTGCCATTAACGAGCCAAGCGCTCCGCCAACAAAAATACTGGTCATGTATATGGCATTTAAGCGAGCTCGGCTTTGCGGCTCTAATGAATATACCACCCGCTGACCCAGCACCATATTTGCCTGCACAGCAAAATCAATAAACATGCCCGTAAGCGCTAAAATAATAATACCGTGCGGAAGCTCAAATATACTGGGTAAAAAGCACGCAGCAGCAATCACTTTGGCAAGTAACGATAACTGATGCGTGTAACCTTTGTCGGCTAAACGCCCAACAATAGGGGCTGCAATAGCACCAGCTGCGCCTACTAAAGCAAATAAGGCGATTTGCGATTGCGATAAACCATATTCTCTGGCTAATACAACCGGTACGCTGGTCCAAAATAAGCTAAAAGAGGCAAACATAAGCGCCTGATACAATGCCCGCTGACGCAGCACTGGCTGCTGTATTATTAGCTGCTTAAGCGATTTTAATAACTTAAAGTACGTTGTATTGTGTGCCGGTTGTCTGCTCGGTATTGCAAAATATATAACACTGGCTATAAATGCCATACAGCCTGCGGCAAAGTAAAATACGGCTCGCCAACCAAAATGATCGGCTATCAAGCTTGCAACTGGCCTGGCTAATAAAATACCCAGTAACAACCCCGCCATTATATTGCCCAGTACTTGCCCGCGTTTTTCATCTGACGATAAATGCGCAGCAAGCGGTATTAATACTTGCACCGATACAGAGCTCGCCCCCACCAATAAGCATAATAGCAACATTACACTTGGGCTTTGCGCTAAGCCTGCGCCTATTAAACTTAAAAATGTTATGGCTAAGGTAATGAGCATTAAGCGTTTGTTTTCGACTAAATCAGCCAATGGCACTAAAAAAAACAGTCCCATTGCATAGCCAATTTGTGTAAGCGAAACAATAAAACTGGCGCTGTGCGCACTTAAACCCACATCGGGCGCTAATAACTCAATAATAGGTTGGGCATAATAAATATTTGCCACAATAAGGCCACAGCACAGAGCAATAATGCTCACTAAGGTATTACTTATTTGCACTGGCTGTGCACGTGATTGGTTCATAAATAACTCTAATTAATAAATAATAAAACCCACTGCATATAAATGCAGTGGGTAGCCATGGTAAATGTAAAAATGTGGGTTACTTAATAGGTGAAGGCTGCCCATGTGGGCTAGATCGCAAGTACTGCTTAGGCGCATTAACGGTTGCACCAAGCTGCGCTGCAGCATGCCAAGGCCAATGCGGGTTATACAAAATACCTCGCGCTAGTGCTACGCCATCGGCTTGCTGCTCGCTAATAATATCTTCGCCTTGTTGTGGCTCAGTGATTAAACCTACGGCTATTACCGGCATACTTACTACCTCTTTAATAGCGGTTGCAAATGGTACCTGAAAGTTAGGTTTAACCGGTATTTGTTGCTCTGGGCTTAGCCCTGCTGTACTTACGTGAATAAAATCGCAGCCAAGCTTATCTAACGCTTTAGCAAGCTCAATAGATTGTGCTAAATCCCAGCCACCTTCTACCCAATCAGTAGCAGAGATACGAATGCCTACCGGTTTATGGCTTGCAAATTCAGCTCTTACTGCTTTAAACACCTCAAGCACAAGGCGCATACGGTTTTGCAAACTGCCCCCGTATTCATCATCACGCTTGTTTGAAAGAGGCGATAAAAACTGGTGTAACAAATAACCATGCGCACCATGTAGCTCAATTAAATCAAGCCCTAGCTCATCAGCGCGTTTTGCTGCACTGACGAAATCGTTTATTAGCTGGGTTATATCCGATTTTGTCATAGCCTTTGGTTGGTAGGCATTGTCATCGTAGGCTATGGCAGAAGGCGCAAGTGTTTGCCAGCCGTTTTCATCGCTAGGTGCAATTGCACCACCGCCATCCCATGGTTTTTCAGTAGATGCTTTTCGCCCTGCATGCGCAAGCTGAATGCCAATAGGCATAGGACTGTATTGCCTAAGCGCTTTTAAGCTTTTGCCCAGTGCTTGCTGGGTTTCGTTATTCCAAAGCCCTAAATCGGCGTAACTAATGCGCCCCTCTGGGCTTACCGCGGTGGCCTCTAAAATTAATAGCCCTGCACCACTTAAGCTCAATTGCCCTAAATGAATAGTGTGCCAATCACTGGCAGACCCCTGGTTTGCTGAGTACTGGCACATAGGCGCAATAATAATGCGGTTGTCTAAAGTGAGTTCACCGAGCTTTAAAGGTGAGAATAATTGGCTCATAAATATTCCTTAAATACGCGTACTTTAGTACGAAATGCTATAGCTTACGGTATGAAGGGTTAATGGGGATCAAACTTCACTTTTATAGTGTCAAAACGAGAATAAATATCGTTGAGCAAAACATTCAACAGGGTCTTATAGGTTTTTTAACCGTATTAATACATTCACTAAAATGAATGGCTATTTACATTTGCTCAACGAGTAAAATATGCTTCTTTGTACCTTAATTAGCCAATTACTTGGATGTTATACATATTTATATAATTTTTTGTTGTGCAACCAGCTATATTTATTCCAAAAAAGTGAATTAAAATTCAATTTTAATATTCCCACCACTTTAACTCCCTGATAAACTGATTAACTTATATTAACTGGTGTTAAATTTTGAATCTGGGGATCACTTTTTATGTTTAAACCAAGCTTGCTAACCTTGGCTGTTTCGAGCGCTGTATCTGGCGCATTTTTATTTTCTAACTCGGCTGTGGCACAACAAGAAACCACCGCTAAAAACAAATCACTCGAAGTAATCGAAGTTACAGCAACAAGACGCAGCGGATCTGTACAAAATGCACCGCTAAACATTACCGCACTTGATGCCGATGTAATGAAAGATCAAAACATTGGCGAATTAGCCGATGTAGCGCGTTGGGTACCTGGTTTAACAATTACCGATCAAGGTGGTCGCTCAGGCTCACCAATTATAGTACGTGGTTTAAACACTAACTCGTCGGGTCCATCATCAGACGGCGGCACCGTAGCCACATACGTTAACGAAATTCCAGTGTCAGTTGATATGCGTTTAGTCGACATAGAGCGCGTAGAAGTACTTATTGGGCCACAAGGTACCCTTTATGGTGCGGGTACTTTAGGCGGCGCAATTCGTTACATGCTTAAAGAGCCAGAGCTTGATTTTACAACAGTAGAAATATTTGGCGATATGTTTCAAACCCAAGAAAGTGACTCGTTAGGCGGCGAAGGCGGCTTTATAGTAAACCTGCCACTTATTGAAGATGAACTTGCAGTACGTGCAAGCTTAAACGTATACGAAGACCCAGGCTTTATTGATTATGCTTACACAGTGCGTGAGCCAGGTGTATCGTTACCGGACCCTGATTGGAGCAACGCCGACGAAGTAAACAACAATATTAAAAATGTTGAAGATGCTAACGGCGAAACAACTACCACAGGCCGTATTTCTGTACGTTGGAAACCAAGCGAAACATTTGAAGGGACACTTAATTACTTTTACCAAAACCAAGACAGCGAAGGCCGTTCAATTGTTCATTACAACAGCCTAAACGATGATAACGGTTTAAGCGATATTGTAGGTAAATACGAGTCGGCTTATCGTTATGAAGAGCCGCGCGAAAAAGAAGATCAACTACTAAGCCTTGAGCTAAAAGCCGACCTAGGTTTTGCAGAACTTGTATCGGCAACCGGTATCTCAAGCTTTGATGCTGACGGCCAACGTGACCAAACCGATTTACTTATCCGCCTAGATTACGGTTATGAAGAGTTCCCTGCGTTTTCATCATACACACGTGAAATTGACGAAGAAGATACCTTCACTCAAGAAATTCGCTTAGTGTCTCAAAGCGACAGCGACTTTAACTGGATTGTGGGTGGCTTTTACAACAAAACAGAAACCGAAGCATCAAGTAGAGAGTTTACGCCTGGGTTTGACCAATTCGCTATCGATAACTTTGGTGGCGCTCAGCTAAGACCTGACTCATTAGAATACTTAGAGCTTACAAAAAGTAAAGTCACTGAGTCTGCGCTATTCGGCGAAGTTGGCTACCAAGTTACCGAAAAATTAGATATTACCATTGGTGCACGTTTTTACGAATACGATGTAGAGGCGCAAGCAGCATTTGACTTCCCGCTTGCAAATACACTTTATGGCGATGCAGACCCTGATGCAATCACCGTTGCTTACGAAAAAGACGAAGCAGGCGATAACGGTAACTTATTCAAATTTAATGCTAAATACCAGTTTACTAATTCAGTAATGGGTTATGTAACAGTAAGTGAAGGCTTTAGAATTGGCGGTTCCAACCTTCTAGCTGTTTGCCCTGATCCTATCCCTGAAAACCAGCAAACAGGGTGTGGTAACGCTGACGAAAGGCTTTTTGATGCAGATACCACAACAAACTACGAGCTAGGCCTTAAAAGCACCTGGTTTAGAAGCCAATTACACTTTAACGCCGCTTTATTTAATGTAGATTGGGAAGATGCGCAAATTGCAGGCGCAACAGATGTAGGCCAATTACCGTACTTATCTAACGCAGGCTCTGCCAACGCAAAAGGTATTGAGCTATCTACCCGTGCTATTTTATCTGACTCGTTTACCGTGTACGCAACATACGCATACACTAAAGCAGAGCTAACCTCAGACGCCCCATTTTTATTTAATGCTGATGGCACCGATGGCGCAGAAGACGGCGACCGCTTACCGGGCTCGCCAGAGCATCAGTTCTCAATGGGTGTAAACTACCAAACAGATGTATTTAGCGATAAAACCCTTGATATTAACTACGGTTTAACCGCACAAAGTGATGTAATTTCAAAAGTAGGTTTGCATGACAACGGTGAAACCCTGCCAGGTTACAGCTTAAGTAATATTTCTGCTAAGTTAACAGCCGATGAGTGGTCAACAACTCTTTATGTTGATAACCTATTCAACAAATATGCATTTACATCAGTACGTCGTTCAGATGCAGACATAACATCAGCAAATGGCGCCGACATACAACGTAACTACGGCCACTATATAAATCGCCCACTTACGGTAGGCGTTAAATTTAACTACAAATTTGAAATATAATTTATAGTCACTTTTAAACAATGTTTTAAGGCTCAAATTTATTTGAGCCTTTTTTCTTTATTAACGCGCAACTAAACAATAAAAATTAAACAATGCAGCCAAATTTAAAACATCTTCATCAAAGTGCTATTAAACATTTAAACCAAGGCAATATTGAGCTTGCTCATAAAGCGTTAGTTGAATTAGTGACTCAAAAAAGCGACTTTGCCGATGGCTACTTTTTACTGGCCATGGTTAATTTACGCGTAGGGCAAATTCATAAAGCCATAAAGCTAATAGAAAAAGCCCTTAGCCTTGGCAAAAGCATTGAATACACCGCGCAGCTTGCAAAGTGTTATGCATTAACAGGTGAGCTTACCAAAGCCAAAAACACCGCTTTAGCGATACCCGTTGAGCAAATAAAAAAAAGTCTTGATGCCGACACTCTAGGTGTTGCACTTACGCAAGCAGGCCTACACAAAGAGGCACTAAACTATTTTAACTGCGCTATTGAGCTGGCTAACCATGCAAATAAACCGCAGCCACAGTTTTATTATAATTTAGGGGTAAGCGCTAAATTTTTAGGCCAATTTGAACAAGCCAAAACTGCCTTTGAAAGCGCAATTACTCTCAATCCGCTGCATCACCAAAGCCACTTTGCATTAAGTGACTTAACCAAAGCGTCGCTGCAAAATAACCATATTGAAGGCCTAAAAAACGTGTTTGAGCAAGTAACACACCCCGATGCAAAATTACACATTGGCCACGCACTTGCAAAAGAGTACCAAGACATAGGCAAGTTTGATGATGCGTTTAACAGCCTAGAGCAAGGAAAAGCCACTAAACGCGCTATACAGCCTTTTGATCATAAAAGCTCAGTCGCATTATTTGCACACATTAAACATTTAAGTGAGCAGCATAAACACGCGCTAACACACGGCAGCCCAACGCAAGAGCCTATTTTTGTATTAGGTATGCCCCGCTCTGGCACCACATTGGTTGAGCGTATTTTATCGAGCCACAGCGACGTACAATCAGCCGGTGAATTACAAGACTTTGGCCTAAGCGTTAAAAAATTAAGCCAAACTCAAACACCGCATGTGCTCGATACTCAAACACTCACTAAAGCGTATGAGCTTGATTTTAATCAGCTTGGGACAACGTATTTAAACGCCACTCGCGTAACCACCGGCAGCCATAAGCACTTTATAGATAAACTCCCGTTTAACTTTTTTTATATCGACTTAATAACCAAAGCCCTGCCAAACGCGAAAATTATTTGCATGCTACGCGACCCAATGGACACCTGCATTGGTAACTACCGCCAGCTATTTACTATAAATAACCCCTACTACGCGTACTCGCTCGATTTACTCGACACTGCCAAATTTTACAGCCGCTTTTATAAACTCATGCAGCACTTTAGCGCCCTGCATAGCAATATAAAATTAGTAAAATACGAAGAACTAGTCGCCCAGCCCGAGCAGCAAATAAAAGAGCTAGTTAGCTTTTGTAATTTAGAGTGGCAAGCACAGTGTATAGACTTTCACTTAAACACCGCGCCGGTATCTACTGCAAGTAAAGTGCAAGTACGCCAACCACTTAACAATAAAGCAATTGGGCGTTGGAAGGCATTTAAGCCCCATACTAATGCAGCAGTGGAGTACCTTTTAAGCCAAGGTATTAGTGTTGAATGAGCGTTTTATTTTGGGTAGTAGGTGAATCCAAATAAGCGACTTGTGTAAGTGTAGGTCGGATAAGCGAAGCGCCATCCGACACAGTAAAATACCTTGCCAATTATTATCACATTTTATGTTGTCGAGTGGCTGAAGAGTGCCCAGACTGTGTGAAAACTCTGATCACCTTTTGGTCTAAGTATCTGCTGCTTATGATCGATTAATCTATACATTTAGTTCACTTAATATACTGATATTTATATAATAAGACTATTGATTCAGTCGAGGGTTGAGGCAATATGTCAAAGTTTATAAGCGGTGAAGATCGTAACCAATCAACGTTATTTCCAGAATCGTTGGAAGACTACGTCAGTGAAGATAATACGGTCAGAGTGATTGATGTTTTCATTGAGGAACTAAATCTAGCTGAATTGGGGTTTAAAGGATTAACCTTAAAGTCCACAGGCCGCCCTAAGTATCATCCAGCCACACTATTAAAGCTTTATCTTTATGGTTACCTCAACCGTATTCAATCATCCCGCCGATTAGAAACCGAATGCCAACGCAATATTGAACTGATGTGGCTACTTGATAAGTTGGCACCCGACTTTAAAACGATTGCTGATTTTAGAAAAGACAACGGAGGCGGTATAAAAAATGTATGCAAAACGTTTGTTGAAGTCTGTCGTCGCCTGAATATGTTTGAGAAACCCGTTGTTGCCATCGATGGTAGTAAATTTAAAGCTAGCAACAACAAAGGCAATAATTTTACGCCAAGCAAAGTTAAATTTCACATCGACCGAGTCGAAAAGAACATTGAACGTTATCTTGAATTACTTGATGAAGCCGATAAAGAGCAAGCTAACGTCACAAAAATTAAAGCCACAAAAGAGAGACTAGCTGACTTTCGCAGCCAGTTAAAAAAACTATACGAGATTAAAGAACAAGTTGAAGCTCATCCTGATAAGCAAATATCCACTACTGATCCTGATTCACGTTTAATGAAAACTCAAGGTTTTACAAGAGTTGTGAGTTATAATGTACAAAGTGCGGTTGATACCAAGCATCACCTCATAGTGGCGCATGACGTGACCAACGTGCCAGATAGAGGCCAGCTTGCGTCAATGACGAAACTCGCACAAGAAGCATTGCGCAAGAAAGATATAAGGGTATTAGCAGATAAAGGTTACTTCAGTCAGCCCGATATAAAAGATACTATCGATTTGGGTGCAGAGCCAATCATGCCCAAGACGGATACATCGTCCTCTGAAAAGAAAGGGATATTTAACCGCTCACTTTTCAAATACGATGCAAATAAAGATATTTACTTATGCCCCGCTGGTAATGAACTTCAAAATCGAATGCAGGTATTTGAGCAAGGTAAATACCTTGATGTTTACTTCAATCACATTGCTTGTCGAGATTGTAAAATAAGAAGTCAGTGCACTAACTCTAAAAAAGATCCTAGGCGAATAAGACGGTGGGTGCATGAGATTCTGACAGAAGAAATGCTTCAAAAGCTAAAGAATCAACCTGAATTGATGCTTCATCGAAAGCAAACTGTTGAGCACCCCTTTGGCACAATTAAACTCTGGATGGGAGCTACCCACTTACTAACACGAGGTTTAAAAAGCGTGGGGACAGAAATAAGTCTTCATGTCCTAGCTTACAACTTCAGAAGGATGATAACAATTATGGGAGTTAACGGCCTAAGTAAAGCAATTAGAGTAGCGTTGCCATAGCAGTTTCGCTCGCGCGGAGAAAATTGCGATACTGAGAAAAAATCGATCGCAACCATCTTAAATGGTTTCAAACTAAGAACATACCCAAGACAATTTATTAAAAATTAGTTTTTACACAGTCTGTGCCATAAGCGGTCATAGGTAAACTTTGATGTATGAAGTCAAGATATGCCCTTTTGTCTCTGACCCCTTTTGTTCTATTCGCCCCGGTTTGGGTGGCTAATCGGCTAACCCTAATATTTGATATGTGTCACTACCGTAGTGCTCTAAAAGCATGAGAGGAAAACCGCTGATTACTACTACTTGGTTATGTGGTCTATGTTTTTCCATTTGTTTCTCAAACAGCGTTACCATACAAATTGGTGATGTTGGAAGTTCTAAAACTTCAGTGAGCAAGCAGTTTGCTCTTGATAAGTGCTGTTTGACAATGCTACTCCAAGTATCTTGAGTATAAAGCCCCCAATTTAGAAACTGTTTGTCCATTTCTGGTGCTGCATTTACCCATCTCTTGTAATTAGCCAGATCTGTTGTCTCGTGAGTAAGGTATTCGACTTCGTTACCTTTTTGGTGGCGTATAGCCTCCACCATTGGGTAACTTACGCACAGCAAACCTTTATCTTGAGCATTATTAAATAGCTCAACCATATGATGAATTTTATTGTCGTCAGCGTTAGAGCAATGACAGTCGTAGTCGAAAAACAGGTATATTTCACTTATGTTTTCCGGATCTTCTATCTCCATAACAGCTAGATCATCATCTGTTGGGTTTTCCCTATTTTCTAGCTGTTCGTAAATGAACTCGTAGGTATCAAAATATTTATCTTTTGTTATTTCGCGAAACAACTTATAAATACTCATGCCGTAAGCAGTCTGAACTACGAGTTTGTTGTCTCTATCGAATATTGTGTTCCTTAGATTTCGTGCAATGTTAGGCTCTGCTTTTTCCCCTTCAAAAACAAATAAGACATTGCTACTCATCAAATGCCCCTGCACGGTACATTTTCTCTAGGTTGTGTGCTTTGCGTAGCTCTCTATCGGTTAGTTTGTTTAGCGGCTTCAAAGAATTCTGATCTAGGATGTAATAGCAGTCAGGGCGGAGCACATGGTTAGAGAGCAGAGTGCTGTTATGAGTAGTGATGATCGACTGGCACGATGTATTTGACACTAGTTTTACTATGCGTTTGGATAGGGCAAAGTGATAGTAGGCATCGAACTCGTCAATGTAAGCAAATGTAATTTCATCATTCAACATTTTAAGATACCAGTAGTAGAAATTACCAAGCGATACTGTACCAGTAGAAGCAATCTGTGAAAACTCTATACTTTTATTACCAAAATCAAACTCGATTTGCTCCTTACCTGCATCACCAGTCTGAATTAGCTTACACTCAACTCCAGATTTATTAAGGAAGGCTTCAAAATCTTCTAGTTTATCTTGTTCAATAATACGCTGTGAAATTCGTTTGGTCTCTAGGGGCTTTCCGTGAAACTCTGTCGTTTTGGTTAGGGTACGGAAAAACACCATTCCCTCGACAAATTCGATGAATTGAAAAAAAGCTGCTGACTCTTTGGTTGGTTCGAGTAGTGCATTTGATTCAAGGAATTTAATAGGAGATATCTTACGACCCGTGAAATCATTCTTTAGATGCTCAGCGCCAACAAGGTTATAGGAAGCAAGCGCAGATATCCTACGGTCAATACAAACGACTTTTTCTTTGTCGATATAGAGATTTTCGAAAACTGTTTCAGCACAGTTTTCTTTACCATAGTGATAGACAACTTCTACACCATCAAATTCAAATGTGTATATGAACTCAGCTAGCGATCCTTCATCCATACTAGCGTTTAAGTAGTTGAGATGCAGTGATGGAATTATGTTAGGGCTATCCAATAGATGACATGTAAGGTCAAGAATCGCCAACCCAAGATTCGATTTCCCCACACCGTTACCACCGTACATTACAGCACTGCCTACAACGCCATTTTCTACAGCGTGTGAGTTAAATTCATATGACTTATCGGTGCGTAGGTTTATCTCAAACTCTTCGCCGAAGTTACGGAAACCTCTAACCTTTAGACTACATAGCATTTTTATGTGCTCAATATTTAGTTTGTTTACATAGAAATAACACAATTATAGATCAATTGCCGTAAGAAATATACGGCAATGTTGTTTGGCTAGCTGCATTGTTTAAAGAACTTGAGATAGAGGTAACACCAAAAGTAGTACGCACTAGTGATCGAAGGAATAGAGCTAAGCCGATTGTCCATACCTAAAATTATTTAGGAGTAGCTAATGCTCGATTTTGTGAAACTCACTTTTGTCCACAAATGAGTTTACTCGACCGTCTGCTTCTCGCTCATAACGGCCCTTTAAAAACTTAATTTAGTTAGCTTGAGCACCCCACCACAACGCTTATTTACTTTTGTGTCGGTTCAACCTCTAATAATGTCGATTCAGATAAACATTAATGAAGCAGGTTAAAAAGCGAGCTAAGTTTCTTATCAACAAAACGCCAAACACCTATTTTGATAAGGAATATAGTCATGAATATTATTACAAAAACAATTATAGCACTGAGTTTAGCAAGCCACTTTAGTGCGTATGCCATTGACCTGCGGGTCGACAACATTCGTTTATACCAAAGTAGTTCGCAAAGCTTTTCTGTGCCGAGTTCGCTGTATATTGACGAGGGTAAAATAGTAAGTATTACTAAAGCGACTGACCCACTACAAAACGCAGATAAAACAATTAACGCCAACAACCAATATGCAATACCTGGTTTAATTGATTTACATGTACATTTGGGTTCATCGGGTAGTAACTTTACTGAGTTTCAGTATTTGCCGGTTAAAGCGCACTTTAATTCTAATTTGTATTTAGGCGTAACAAACATTGTTGATTTGTTTTCGTTTGAGCAAACCCTAAACGAAGCCGCGCAATTAAAAGAAGCCCAACTAACCCCTAACCTTTTTTATGCGGGTACTTTGTTTACCAACCCTGGTGGGCATGGCACGCAGTTTGGCGGCCACGCATACGAAATTGCAAAAGATGAAGACATAGCTGCACTATGGAAAAAACATATAAGCACTAAGCCACATGTAACTAAAGCGGTTATTGAAACCTTTGGCGGTGTGGGTAAATCATTAACTGATAGCCAATTAAGCGAGCTAGGTAAACGATCTGCAGCGGCTAATTTACCGTATTTTGTGCATGTTTCTACACTAGGTGATGCTAAACGCGCTATTAAGGCCGGTGCAACGGCTTTAGCGCACGGTATTAATAGCGAAGCGATTGACGATGAGTTTATTACGCTAATGAAACAGCATAATGTAACCTACATTCCTACCCTTGCGGTGTATCATAACCATAGCGATGAAAAGCATAACCATTCTATTAGCTCACAAAGCGAGTTACTAAAAACCATTCCCGAAAAGCTTCAAGGATGTTTGTTTGACAACGTGCCTGCACCTTCAAAATGGAAAGAGCACGCGTGGGAGGAGCGTAAAACCGCTTATGCAAATATACAAAAGTTACATAAAGCTAATATTACTATTGGCACAGGCTCTGATGCCGGAAACCCTTACACGCTGCACGGTACTGGGTTACACAACGAGTTAGATGCACTTAAAAAAGCGGGCCTTACAAATGGTGAAATAATTAATGCAGCCACTGTTAACGGCGCAAAAGCGATTAATAAAGCCAAGAGCATTGGCAAGCTGGCTAATGGCTTTGAGGCAAGCTTTGTACTGCTTAAGCAAAACCCGCTTGATGATATAAACCACATTCACACCATATCAGAGGTTTACAAATCAGGTATACAAGTAGACCGCCCAGCCTTAATTGCGCAAAACAAAGCCATAAAGCCTCAAGGCCCCGCTTGTAATGAAGTAATAAAAAGCAGCCAAGCGCAACATGTTATTGATGATTTTACCGGTGATACACCATGGCAGGCCTTGAGCGACTCGGTAATGGGTGGTCAGTCTGTGGCAACACTTACCACACATAAAAACAGCTTAACTATTGATACAACCATTACACAGCCAACCAGCTTTGGCGCGTGGGCAGGCGCTGAAATAAAATTTACATCGCCGGCTGATGCCTCATCATTTAAAGGGATTCGATTAACGTATAAAGGTTCAACCACGCCTTTTGCTTTGTCTGTTTATCATAGTGATGTAAAAGATTGGGATCACTTTAGTGTACTTTTAAAACCGCGCGATGAGTGGACAACACTTGATATTCCTTTCACTACATTTAAACAATTTGGCTTTGGTAGCCCAGTTACGTGGTCGGCCACTCAATTAACTGGAGTAAACCTAATGTGGCGTAAAATGCCAGGCGCAAGCAATGAGCCATTAAAAAATACACTACAAATCAAAGAGCTAACTTACTTTTAAAAGAGTAGCAGTCAAAACACAAACTCTTTGGGTTTTGACTGTTTTTTGTTATGGTTTAATCACTTACAAAAAGAAGCACCTATTATGCTCAAACATCCTTTTTATAAATACAGCTTTTTTATTTTACTTGTTGTAGATATTGCTTATGCCCTTGGGCTGATAATTGCTAACTCTGCGCCTTTTACTGCGGGTAGTGCACTTGCTGCTACCGTGTGGTTTGTTACTTTTTACTGGGTTCCTGTTTGGAGTGCGGCAGCGGTTATTTTTTACCTGCGCAATAAACACATTAACACAATAGCGTATGAATGGTTAATAGCAGTTGTATTTATGGCACTTGGTAATGTGCTTACTGATATAGTACTCACACAGCTTTTTGATGGGCACAAATCGATGGGGGTGTTTGTTGTTTTTAACGGCTTACTTTGGGGCTCGTGTATTTACTTTACCAGTATTTTTATTGAAAACAAAAAACGCGCAACAGCCGAAAAACACGCGCTTAAACAAGCGCAACTTGCTACATTGCGCTACCAACTAAACCCACATTTTATGTTTAATAGCTTAAATACAATTTCGGCTTATATTCATACAAACCCTGATTTAGCCGATGAAGTACTGCATGAACTGGCTGATATTTTAAGGTATTCCCTCGACACCGCAGAGCAACAACAAATACCTTTACAGCAAGAGCTTACAATAATAGAAAAGTACCTAAATATTGAAAAAGCCCGCTTTGGCGATAAACTCAAAGTTAATTACCACATTCCCAATACGCTTAAAAACATATCGCTACCCCCGCTACTTATTCAACCAATTATTGAAAACGCCATTAAACATAACGCCAAACAAACGTCGTTAATACTTAATATAACGCTTAGTGAGCTACCTAACGGCGTTAAAATACAAATTAGCGATAACGGTAAGGGTTTTTCGAGCGAGGTAATAAAACACGGCCATGGCAGTGGTGTAGGAATGAAAAACATACTAAAACGCGTTAAACAACTTGGTAAAAGTAAGGTACTACTGAGCAATAATAATGGTGCAGTGGTTACGTTGGAGCTAACACTATGAGCAGCAAAAACCACCCAAATACAGTAACTAAAATGCGCGTATTATTTGCCGATGACGAGCTTCCCGCTCGCGAAAAATTAAGCCATCAATTGAGTTTAATGGAGCATGTTGAAGTAGTGGGTATGGCCACAAATGGCAAAGAGGCCATTACCTTAATAAATGAGCTGACTCCTGATGTGGTATTACTTGATATCCAAATGCCTGAAATCAATGGCTTAGAGCTTATTGATTTACTTAACTACCAGCCCATTATTATTTATACAACCGCGTATGACCAATTTGCAATTGAAGCTTTTGAGCAGGCCTCAACTGACTACTTACTAAAACCTTTTCCTATTGCTCGATTAAAAAAAGCTCTCGCTAAAGCGCAGCAGCAACTAGAGCAACAACGTGCCCATACGCTAGTCAATCATGAACCCAACGAGCAAACCTTTACATTAACCAAAAACACCATAAATAAGCTCATTAGTAAAAACGGTGAGCGGATATTTTTACTCTCCCCAAGTGACATTAAATTTATTAAATCGGAGCAAGGCAATAGTTTGGCGTGGAATGGCGATACATTTCATCATTTAAGCGATACGCTCGATCAGCTTGAACTTGCTTTAGCAGAACATAATTTTGTTCGAATTCATCGAAGTTATTTAGTTAACGTTGACCACATTAAAGAAATACAGCGTTGGTTTAACGGCAAGCTAATGGTGATTGTAAATGATAATATTAAATCTGAGCTAAGCACCAGCAGAGCCGGTGCCGATAAACTAAAGCAATTGCTACATATTTAACTTATCTAAAAACATGTTACTGATCATTACTGGTATACACACTTAAAATAGGAAACGTATGCTCAGCAAACGATACCGTTACCGACTGTGTTTGATTGCCTTTAAAGCCTAATTTAAATTCACTTGGTGTTAGCCTGCTGCCATCTGCAAACAGCGCTAATACGTGTTCTTGATTAAGCTCTCGCTTACCAGAGGCTAAATTAGTAAGGGTAATAACCGCCCAGCGCTCTCCTATTTCGCTGCTCATAAGTACATAGTTTGCAATAGAAAAGTCAGACTTTTTAGGCGTTATATTATTATCGTTTGGAAACGACAAGTGCATGCTATTTGGTATGGCTCGGTCAACGTTTAGTACATTATTTTGCGCTGCACACACATTGGCGCAAAGTACTAATAAAAATAAAAAGCTAACTACAATTTTTGCCACAATTAAACGTCCTTTTAAATTTCGACTTTGCTTGATTGATTGAAATTTATACTCGCAGTTTTTACCTATTATGTAAACACTCTATTAAACGCTCAGTAAACTAACTAAGCGCTCATTCAGTGACTCCCCATTAGTATTAATACTTTGCGGCACGTTAATAAACACATGGTTATTAAACAGGAGTAAATTACATGGCAACCACACCTAAAAATTCACATGAGGTTAGTAATGCGCAATCGGCTTTATTAAACCCAGAGCACAGCATTCAAGTACGAGGTGCGCGTGTTCATAACTTAAAAAATGTGGATGTAAACTTGCCCCGTAATTCACTTGTTGTTTTTACTGGTATATCGGGCTCGGGTAAATCATCGCTAGCCTTTGGAACATTATTTGCCGAATCACAGCATCGTTATCTTGATTCGGTATCGCCTTATGCGCGCAGATTAATAGACCAAGTAGATGAGCCCGATGTAGATTCGATTGAAGGGCTGCCACCCGCGGTAGAATTACAACAACAACGTGGCGCACCCTCGGTACGTTCATCGGTCGGTAGCGTAACCACTATTTCTAACGCGCTGCGAATGCTTTACTCACGCGCGGGCGAATACCCCAAAGGGCAAGGTATACTGTATGCCGATGCGTTTTCGCCAAATACACCACAAGGCGCCTGCCCAAAGTGCCATGGTATTGGCCGCGTATTTAACGTAACCGAAGAGCTGTTAGTGCCCGACCCTACTAAATCAATTAAAGAGCGCGCCATTGCAGCATGGCCGCCAGCTTGGCAAGGTAAAAACCTAAGCCGTATTCTTACCTCGTTAGGTTACGATATTAATAAACCGTGGAATACCCTGCCTAAAAAAGCCCGTGATTGGATTTTATTTACCGACGACACACCCACAGTGCCCGTGTTTCCCGAGTACACGCTTGAGCAAACCCAAGCGGCTATTAAAAATGAAGAAAGCCCCAGCTACATGGGTACATTTATAAGTGCTAAACGCTTTGTTTTACAATCGTTTGCCAGTACCCAAAGCCCACGCACAAAAAAGCGCGTGTCGCAGTATATGCAAATATCACAATGCCCGCAGTGCGAAGGCAAAAAACTTAAAAAAGAGTCGTTATCGGTTAAAGTAGCAGGCCTTGATATAGGCGAAATTTCGCAGTTAACACTTGGCGAGCTGGCAGAAAAACTCAGCATTGCTGCCAATAACCCCGCTAAAAGTAACGCAGCCAACCCCGAAAAAGCCATTGTGGCAAAGCGCATCACAAGCGACATTATCAAACGCGTAGAAGCACTCACTAAGCTTGGTTTAGGGTATTTATCGCTTGAGCGTACTACGCCATCGTTATCAGCTGGGGAATTACAACGCTTGCGGCTTGCAACGCAAATTCGCTCAAAATTATTTGGTGTTGTGTATGTGCTAGATGAACCTTCGGCAGGTTTACACCCAGCCGATACGCAAGCACTTTTAAGCGCCCTAGATGAGCTAATAGCGGCTGGTAACTCAGTATTTGTGGTGGAGCACGATACAAGTGTAATTCGCCACGCCGATTGGGTGGTTGATGTAGGGCCTAATGCGGGTTCGCATGGCGGTAATATTGTTTACAGCGGCCCAGTTGAAGGCTTAGAGCAAGTGAGCAACTCACATACAAGTCAGTATCTTTTTAAGCATAACAATAACGCAAAGCCAAATCATCAAACACAACGTACGCCAGCAGCCTGGCTTAAGCTAAGTGGTATTGAGCGCAACAATTTACACAACATCAGTGCCGAATTTCCGCTTGGGGTTATTACAAGTGTTACGGGGGTTTCTGGCTCAGGTAAATCAAGCTTAGTAAGCCAAGCCTTAGTCGAGCTTATTCAAGATGCTTTAGGACAAAAAACGCCGCCGCCAATGCCTACCGATGAAGCCGACTTGCTTGATCAAGAACTCCAAACACCAACCCATGGCAAAATTACCGAGGGCCTTGAGCATATAAAGCGCCTAATAACGGTTGATCAAAAAGCCATTGGCCGCACGCCTCGCTCAAACCTTGCTACTTACACTGGTTTGTTCGATCACGTACGTAAATTGTTTGCCAATACTAAAGAGGCAAAAGCGCGTAAATACGATGCAGGTCGTTTTTCGTTTAATGTGAAAAAAGGCCGTTGCGACAACTGCGAAGGCGTAGGTTTTGTAAGCATTGAGCTGTTATTTTTACCTAGCGTGTATTCGCCGTGCCCTGTGTGTAACGCCAAGCGCTATAACCAAAAAACACTCGACATTACCTATAAAGATAAAACCATTGCCGATGTGCTTAATTTAACGGTGGAGTCAGCGCATACATTTTTTGCCGATGAACCCGCTATTTTACGTGCGCTAAATGCGCTCTTACAAGTAGGCCTTGGCTATTTACGTTTAGGGCAACCGGCTACTGAGCTTTCGGGCGGAGAGGCCCAGCGCATTAAACTTGCCACAGAGCTGCAACGTGCGCAGCGCGGCGATACGCTGTATATTTTAGATGAACCAACCACCGGCCTACACCCAAAAGATGTAGCCATGTTGATGACGCAGTTAAATGGCTTAGTTGATGCGGGCAACACCGTTATTATGGTTGAGCACGATATGCAAATAGCCAGTAACAGCGATTGGGTTATTGATATTGGCCCAGGAGCCGGGGACGAAGGCGGCTTAATTGTTGCTCAAGGTAAACCAGAAGATGTGGCTCAATCTGAGCATAGCCGCACGGCAACGTTTTTAAAAAGCGCACTTTAGCTTTTTAAAAATCGCTCTAATTTAGGTTTTACAGTAACCGACATAACAAGCATTAATGTTAAACCAATGGGTAGCGCGGCTAATAACCCCTCTACCCACGCTGAATAAAATAAGCGCATATTGGCAAAACCTATATTGTTACTAGCGGTTACAAACGCCATTAGCGACTCCATGGTAAGCGCCATAAAAACGCTAATCACTAAATTACGTTTTAGCTCATTTGCTTTTGGTAATAACTTAGCCACCAAGGCATTCATAAGGGCTGTCATTGCTAACCCCACAGGGGCCATAACCAACACCGCACTTAAAAACGAGGTAAACCAATCCATATAAAAATGCTCAGTTATACCTACATTTGTGTAAGTCATAATACCTGTTAAGCTGCCGCCTACAAAAACAATAATACTTACCATCGCCATTATTTTATAAGTGATCGGTGTTTTTTTAGGCTCTACGAGCGCAGAATTTACTAAAGTAGCCGTATTCATTAAACAGGTATTTCTCTTAAAATAGATGACAAAGTCAACTATAGCAAGTTAATTGACAATATCAACTGTTATTTAATTACCCTAATGCCAGCCATATGCCTACTAGCACCATAAGGCTGCCTGCAATTCGGTTCATCCATTTTATATTATCACCGCGGCTTAAAAATAAACGTAGGCTTTTACCGCCTGTGGCGTACGCTAACATGCAAATAAATTCGCTTATCATAATAACTAAAACAAGCACTAACAGTTGCGGGGCGAGTGCGTGTTCAACGCTAATAAAAGGCGGTAGTAAAGAGATCATAAACGCCCAGCCCTTTGGGTTAGCAATGGCAGTAACAAAACCTTGCGTAAATAGCGACTGGCGACTTACATCACTTGGGCTATGTGTATCAATCGACATTTTACCTTTTGCGCGCCACATATTTATACCTATATAAATTAAGTATGCACCGCCTACCCATTTTAAAATATCGAACGCATTAGGGTAATTTAGCATTACGCTTGCAACACCTAATACCGCAGCAATAGCAACACTTGCGACCCCTAACAGCTCACCTATCATCATCCATAATGTGCGCCTTACACCTATGCTCATACCTAATGTCATGGCAAGGGTCATACACATACCCGGTGTGATAGATACAAAAAAGAAGGTAGGAATAAAAACGGCAAGCGCTGCAACATCAATCATTTTTTCTCTCTATATTAAAAGCAAAAAACGCGGCTAAAGTAGCCGCGCTATTGGTTACCTATTATCTACTATTGTTCAGCAATCGGTATTGGCTCTGCTACTTGCTCAGTAGTAACATCTACCGGCTCTTCAACAGAATCACTTAATAAGTACTTATCTAGCCACTGCTCTTGCTCCCACAGTACATGCAATAAGCTTTTACGTGCGCGGTAACCATGTGCCTCGTAAGGGAGCATTACTAAGCGAGCATCTTTACCTAAGCCTTTTAGGGCGGCGTACATGCGCTCACTTTGCATTGGGAAAGTTCCAGAATTAGGATCTTCTTTGCCGTGGATCATTAGCATTGGCTCGTTAATTTTTTCAGCATGGAAAAACGGCGACATGTTAGCGTACACACTTTGTGCTTGCCAAAAATCACGCTCTTCACCCTGAAAACCAAACGGCGTTAGGGTACGGTTGTAAGCACCACTGCGAGCAATACCGGTTTTAAATAAATCACTATGCGCTAATAGGTTTGCCACCATAAATGCACCGTACGAGTGCCCTGCTATAGCAATGTTGTTTTTATCGGCAATGCCTTTTTTAACCAGCACATCAACCGCAGCTTGCGCACTTGAAACTAGCTGCTTTCTAAAGTTATCGTTTGGCTCGCTGCCATCAATACCTACAATAGGCATTTTAGGGTCGTCAAATACGGCAATACCTTTAGCAAGGTAAGGCATAGGGCCCCAATAACCAATGTAAGTAAATTCGTATGGCGATTCGCGCACTTGTGATGCTACGGCTTTATCTTTGTATTCAAGTGGGTACGCCCACATAAGTACGGGTAACGGGCCTTGAGTTACATCGTAACCTGGTGGTAAATAAAGCGTGCCCGAAAGCTCAACCCCGTCATCGCGTTTGTAACGTAACTGCTCTTTTGTAACCCCTTTAAATGCTGGGTACGGATGAGCAAAATTAGTAAGCTGCGTAAGAGTATCGTTATCTAAATCACGGATAAAAAAGTTAGGTTGCTCGGTTTTAGACTCTCGCACAGTTATAAAGCGCTCGCCTTCGTCGTCAAGCAATGCACGAACACGCTCGTAGTATGGCGCTTGTGATTGCCATAAACGCTTGCTGCTATTCGTTTTTACATCGTACTGGTCTAAAAACGGAATATTACCTTGCTCAGACGCGCCGTTACCGCGCAGATACATATAACGCCCGCCAACAATTTTAATAACGTTGGCGCCTAAATCGTTACGCTCGTATATAAAGCTACCTGGGTTTTTATACGCATCGTTATAGCTTCGCTCAGAAAAAAGCACGCGGTTTTTATCTGCATTGCGTGGCTGGATAACATACGTACGCACTTGGCGGTCGCTAAAGCGCCAGTCGCTAAGCATGGCAATATTTTGATTGCCCCAGACTATACCAGCATAGCGGCGCTCTACTTTAGCAAACAGCTTAGGCTCGCGTTTAAACGGCGCGCGTAGGCTGTAAATATGATCATGGTGCTTAACATCGGTTTTCATGTCGCCGCCATCTTGCGCTTCGGCCCAAATAACTTCTGCGCCTTGATCCGCGCGCCATTCAAAATCGCGGCGGCCGGTGCGAACACTGTCATAGCCTTGTGGAATGTTATCGGCAAGCGGTTGTTTTACAAGTTCGGCTAATGCGTAACCGCGCATTCCCCATATTTGCCAAGTGCTGGCAAAACGGCTGTACGGTACTTGATACGAAAACGGCTCGTTTATCGCAGCAACTAATATATTGGTTGAATCTGGCGATACCGAAAACGATTTAAATAATGCAGGGCTGCCAATGGCTTGTGTATTGCCATCAAGCGATACGTAAGCTAATTGCCCTTGGCCGTAAAATTTAAACTGTGCTTCGTCAAACGGGCTGGTTAATAAGTTTTGATAAGTACGCGCGGGGGCTTTTTCACCTGTGCTTTGCTGTATAACAGGCACTACATTTTGACTGCTGTTTTTTAACGCGGGTTTACCTATATTAACCGCTAAATTTGCAACCAGTGCGCTGCTATCGGGCAGCCATTGGTAAGGCGTAGCGGTAATAACTGAGTTAAGCGCTGCGCTTGAGAGCATTTTTGCTTGCTTTGTCTCTACACTGTAAAGCCATAAATTTGCTTGGTTTTGTTGCTCTACAACAAACGCTAAATATTTACTGTTAGATGACCATTTAGGCGAGCGAATAATACCGTTTGGTAAATTATTAATATTAATAACGGTGCCGCTTTGCACATGCTTAAGCTCAAGCGCGCTGTATTTAGCGCTAACACGCGAGCGTGAAAAGTTAGCAGGGTTTAGCTTTATACCCGCAAGTTTAAGCTCATCTTTAGCAAGCTCGTCAAGCGTCTCTACGCGCTTACGCTCAAATAAAGCAAGCCATTGGCCATCGCTCGATAAAAAACTAGTGGGTGCTAATTTGGCATCTACCACAGCGGCTAGCTCAGGCGAAGGTGTTTGATAACCTTGCTCAGCATAGCTGTTTGGCATTATTACAACACAACAAATAAAGGCAACTAACAGCCTAAATGCGTTCATGTTTTTATCCTTTTGTTATTTTTAAGATTATAAAAGGTATATAAACATGTTTTGCTCTGTTCATAAAGTATTAAGCTTTAAATTACAGGGCTAAAAGATGACTTAAACGCATTATATACGCTACACTACGCAGCTATTTACTCACTACTGCGCGCTTAAAATACCATGCCTAACAAAGCTAAATCGGTCACTATTTTTGATGTTGCTCACCGTGCGGGGGTGTCTAAATCGACCGTATCGCTGGTGCTTACACACAGCAATAAAGTAGCCGATAAAAGCAAACAAAAAGTGTTACAAGCTATAGATGAGCTAGGCTATGTGTATAATCGCGATGCAGCAGCTATGCGCTCTGGGCGCTCTAATTTAGTGGTTGTAGTGATTGACGATTTAACAAACCCACTTATGGCATTGCTTGCTAAAAATATAGAGCAGGCTTTAAGCGAAGCTTTTTTTCAGGCCATTATTGTGAGTAGTAACAACAGCGTAGAGCGCCAAACGCAGCTAATAAATAATTTAAAAGAATACAAAGTGGCTGCATTTATAATTTGCCCTGTGGCTAGTACCTGTGCGCAGTGGCTCGACAACCTTGCTACTGCCTACAATGTTATTAGCCTAATGCACGAAGTACCATACAGCTCAGCCCCGTGTGTTTTACCCGACTACACTAAAGCAAGCCATGTAGTAACATTGCAGCTAATAAATGATTCGCCTAAAAACATACTGTTTGTGGGTGATGAAAGCTTATCTGCACAAGGTTTATTAAGTGGCTTTAATAGCGCGTGTAAAAAACACAATATAACCCCTGAGCCAGCTATTACGTGCACAAAAAGCACCCCATTACATGCTAAGCAAATATTTAGTAGCACATTACTTAATAATCCGAGTATTGACGCGGTTGTATGCGCTAATAATATAATTGCGCATGGTGTTTTAGCCGCCGCCCCGCATTTAAAAAACAATATAGTAAGCTGCTTACATATTCCTGATATTACCGAAATGCAACCTCGCTTTACTTGCGCCAATATAAACACGCAAGAGCTTGCTAAGCGCAGTATTTTAGTGCTGCAAGAACAACTTCAAACAAACACTGCACCAGTAAAAACACTGGTAAATGTAAACCTACAAATTAGAGAAACACCGTAATGAAAAAAGTGCTGGTAATTGGTTACGTATGGCCAGAGCCAAATTCGTCTGCTGCGGGTACGCACATGATGTCGTTATTAAACGCGTTTAAAGCGCAAAATTGGCAAGTAGAATTTGCCACCCCAGCACAGCGCACCGAGCACATGGTAAACCTAGATCACTTTGGTATAACAAGTCAAAGCATTGCCCTAAACTGCGAAAGTTTTGATGAGTACGTTAAAGCGTACAACCCAGACATAGTGATGTTTGACCGCTTTATGATGGAAGAGCAATTTGGCTGGCGTGTAGATAAACATTGCCCTAATGCCATTAAAATACTCGATACCGAAGATTTACAATGCCTACGTAATGCGCGCCACGAAGCGCACAAAGGCGAGCGAGAATTTACCACCAGCGATTTACATTCAGACATAGCAAAACGCGAAATAGCCGCAATATTGCGCTGCGACCTAAGCTTAATTATTTCAAGCTTTGAAATGCAATTACTTAGTAGTGTATTTAACGTAGAAGCCAGTTTATTACATCATCTCCCTTTTATGGTCGATTTAACTGCTTTACCTGCGCAAACTAAATCGTTTGAACAACGTGAGCACTTTATGACCATAGGTAACTTTAGACACGCCCCCAACTGGGATGCCGTGCTGTACTTACAAAAAATATGGCCGCTTATTCGCAAGCAATTACCAAAAGCAGAACTGCATATTTATGGCTCTTACCCGCCACCAAAAGCAACAGCACTTAATAACCCTAAAACCGGTTTTTTAATAAAAGGCTGGGCCGACAACGCCTATGAGGTAATGCAAAGCGCACGCGTATGTTTAGCCCCACTTCGTTTTGGCGCAGGTATAAAAGGCAAGCTGCTAGAAGCTATGGTAATGCAAACCCCCAGTGTAACTACCGACATAGGCAGTGAGGGCATGCACAACGAACTACCATGGCCTGGTAAAGTGGCTAATAATACTGAGGACTTTGCAAATGCAGCCGTTGAGCTTTACACCAATCAAACCGATTTTGAACACGCGCAACAAGCTGGCAATACGCTACTTAATACCTTGTACGACAAAGTAAAATTAAGCGCGGCGTTAATTAATAAAATTGACTCTATAAGCAACGATTTAAAAGCGCATAGGGAAAAAAACTTCACCGGACAAATGTTAAAACACCATACTATGCGCAGTACGCAATATATGGCGCAATGGATTGCTGAAAAAAATAAAAAATTAGATTAAAAATGACTAGACTCCTACAAATTTGTGTTTAAAATCGCGCCCATTACAAATGGGCGTTTTAGCCTATACTTTTAGCTAATTTATTTACACACTGGTCCATACAAGATTTGAAAACTGCAACCTTTACTGAAAAACGCAAATTTATCGTTAAATTAGGTAAAATGCTTCATAAGTACGGCACCCCAGCGTACCGCCTAGAAGCACACTTAATGGAAGTGGCCACTTACTTAGGACTTAAATCGTCTTTTGTTATGTCGCCAACTTCGGTAACGTTTGTAATTTGGACTGATGGCCACGAAGACGAATACACCCACGTGGCACGCGTAGACCCAGGCGATCACGACTTAGGCTCACTTGCCGACACCGACGACTTAGTTAATCAAATGCTCGACGACAAGCTCACCTTACAAGAGGTTGATGCTCAGCTTGATGCCATTTACGACATGCCAAACCCGTACAATAAATTTGTTACCGGTATTGCTTTTGCAACATCGGGGGGGGCATTTGCCATGCTAATGGGTACCAGCTGGACAGACGTTATTTGGTCTGCGTTACTTACTTTAGTGGTATATGTGTTTGTACTGTGGTCGGGGCGCTCAAAACGGGTTGCTCATATGCTTGAGCCCCTTGTTGCTATAGTATCGGCAGTGCTGGCTTGTGCAATAAGTGTGTATATTTCGCCCGATATAAATATACGGTTAGTGGTGCTTTCAGCCATTATTGTATTTATACCTGGTTTAGCGCTAGCGCTTGGTTTAGCAGAACTTGCAGCTAGGCATTTGGTGTCGGGTACGGCGCGGGTTATGGACTCGTTTATGCTGTTATTTAAACTGTACTTTGGCGCCTTTATTGGCATAGGCATTGGCTTTGCCATATTTGGCCAAACTGACTTTGTACAGCCCGAGCCACTACCGCGCTGGACTGCGTGGCTGGCTATATTTTTACTTTGTAGCAGCTTAATAGTGATATTTAGAACCAAACTTAAACATGCTGGGTGGTCAATCGCATCAGGTTTTATAGCCTATGGCACAAGTATTGGTTCGGCTATGTACCTTGACTACACGTTAGGCACGTTTGTTGGTGCGCTTTCGGTTGGAGTGTTTAGTAACTTATTTAACCGCGTTGCAAATGCCCCAGCTTCCATTGTTGCCATGCAAGGCTTAATTGTACTGGTACCCGGCAGTAAAACGTATATTGGCTTAAACTCGCTTATTGAAGGCCAAGACTTTGTTTATGCAGAGCATATAGGCCAGCAAACTTTTTTAATATTTATGTCGCTTGTAGCAGGGCTAATATTTGCAAACGTGGCTTTACCGCCTAAAAAAAGCTTATAAGCTTGTTACCATTAAAAAGCCCGCTTACTTTGTAACGGGCTTTGTTGTTTAACGCGCTATTCGCTATGGGGGATGGTGAGTACAATTTTTCCTACGTGTTGTTTTTGTGCAAACACTTTTTGCGCCGTAACAATTTCGCTCAATGGGAATGTTTGCGCCACAATAGGCTTTATTTTTTCTTGTTCAATAAAGTTAACTAAGCTTTTAAATACCTCAGGCTCTATAACTGTACAGCCAAAAAAGTTAAATCTTTTAAGTACAGAGTACGTATATCAAGCTCTACTAATGCCCCGCCAATAGCGCCCGACACCGCATAACGCCCCTTTGGTTTTAATACCTCCAGCAGTGCAGGCCATTGCTCGCCGGCAACAAGGTCAATGACTACATCAACACTGTTTTTACCTAAGGCTTGAATTAAATCATCTTCACGAAATATAACTTTATCGGCACCTAACTCTTCAAGCTGCTGCGCCTTACTTTTACTCGTAATGGCAATAACAAAAGCGCCACGTGCTTTAGCTAATTGCACCGCCGCTGAGCCAACACCACCAGAAGCGCCTGTAATTAAAACAGTTTGCCCTTGCTGTGGGTTTGAGCGAAACAGCATGTTTTCGGCCGTAGAATATGAGCACGGAAAAGAGGCCAGCTCTTCATCACTATAGTTACTATTGATTTTATAAGCGTGAATAGAGTCAACGCGGGTAAACTGTGAAAAGCCACCATCACACTCAGAGCCAAAATACCATGGCGAATTAAGCGTTTCGCCATTAGCTTTAATTAAACATGGCTCAACAATAACGCGCTCACCAATACGGCTTTGATCTACGTTTTTACCAACAGCCACAATTACGCCGCATACATCTGCCCCTTGAATACGAGGAAAAACAAATGCATCACCAGACCAACTTGCATCGTCTTTACTGCTTTGTTTTTTAGCGTACCACGCCGTGCGGGTATTAAGATCTGTGTTATTAACACCTGCCGCCATGACTTTTATAAGTACATCGGTTTGTGCAAGCGATGGCAACGGTAAGTTAGTTGCATACTTTAATACATCAAAATCGCCATGCTCGGTAAGCTGTACAGCGTGCATTGTGCTAGGTAAATTTGCCATTGGTTGCTCCATTATATTAATTTAAGAATACTGTTTTTTGCTGATGTAACCGCCTCATCGCCCATAACTGGCCATGCACTCGACACTCCCTCGTGCAGCAAAAACAAGCTACTAGCCAACGATGAATTTAAACCTTGCTCACCTAGCAGTTTTTTTACGTCATTTTTATGCGTTTGCACCGCAAGGCTAATAGCTTCATCTTCAGGAAACGCCGACAACGCATTAATAGATAAACAGCCATTAGGCGCAAATTGCACCATCCACGTTTTTAGTTGATCAAACATGTGCAAAACCGCCTCAACTCCCGGAGCAGGTGCATTTTTAAGTAAAAAATTAATATAGCGATTATGGCGGTACTCAAGCGCAGCAATGATCATTGCCTGCTTTGACGGGTAATATTTATAAAGGGTGCGCAAACTAACGCCACTGAGTTTTTGCAGCTTAGCCACACTAGGCTCAGCAAAACCATGTTGACTAAAGGCCACCTCAAGCGCAGCAGCTATATCTTGTTTTAGCAAAGTGTTTAACCCATGTAGAATGAATGCTCTACCCAACATGGTAGAGCATTCATTCTACATGTCAACCAATACAGATTTATACAAAATAATAACTTTGACACCCATTATTAATTAACAGGCTAGGAAAGCCCTAGCGAAATAATAACTAAGACACCCATCTTAAAATTAACAAACGAGGTAAGCCCTCGAGTCCAAAATATATGAGGATAGTGATAGATATGGCATCCCTTTAATCTTTCTTAGTCGTAATAAAGCCATAACTATGACACCCTCTCTAATTATTTATAAATTAACAATGTAGTTAGAAATATATGGTTAGATTTATATGTTGATTTGAGATGTTGAGTGGTAATGGAGATGTTTGAGTTTATATACTTAAGCTTTTTATCATAATCTTATGGCCAATAAGAAACTTCAAGCACAATAAAAGCTCAGCAAAGCTAAGTGGCATACTATTTAACTAATAGTTTTATTAGGCTAATAATTTTTTACTATTTGAATAGCTAGGCCTTCGCTTAATAGCTTGATGTTTACAATAACTATCTAATGAACTTACACGCCCCACTGCTCCATGAAAAACATTGCCAAATTCGGTTGTAAGTTTTAACCAGTTCTCTGGCGCTATATTCAAACGTATCAATAATTCAGGTGCTGAATGCGCAATAAAGCCTATTTTATCAGCTCGAATACATCTGCCTGTTAATTCAACTAACTCTAAATACGTTTTTAATTCGAATGGTAAACCTTTTGGCATGTATTTTTTAGACTTTCCTGCAAAGCGTAATAACTGTTTTGGCTGCTTAACTTTTAACGCCTGGTTGCTTTTAAGTGCAATTGATTTTATGCGTTGTTTTACGCTCGTAAAGTGCGAATCCTCAGGTGTTTCAGCCGCTTTGGCGCGTATTGGATTTAAATCTACATATGCCATGCACGCTAACAAACCAGCTTCATCTAGTAACGCTTGAGATTTAAATCGCCCTTCCCAAAATCGCCCTGTGCAGCCATCTTCTTTGTTAGCTCGCCTTGCAATATTTTCGTTCAATGCTCGCATAAACCAGCTAATACTACTTAAGCGTTCTCGATACTGCTTTATGCTCTCGTTTAAAAACCAATGTTCGGTAGCCGATAACTTCTCACCGCGTATAAATTTATGAGTGATAGCAGTGCCTTTAAAAAGCTTATGCCAACGAATTGCTATTGCTTTGTCGTTTAACCTATTAGCTTTTTTATCATCTACATACAACACAATATGTGTATGATTACTCATAACTGCGTATGCACAAACATCTATACAAAATACCTTTGCAAGGCTGATAAGCTTATCCTCTACCCACCCTCTTCTATGCGCGTAATTTTGTCCTGTAAAAGGGTCTTCACCACACAAATATGCCCGGCGAACACAACGTGAAATACAGTGATAATATTTTGTATCTGCCAAACTTATTTGGCGCTTACGAGCAATAGCCATAACACAACCCTGTTCATTATTTAAGCTAAAGCGTAGTCCGAGCTTGTGTTTTATACAACTATTATAATGGGTGTCGTTATTATTTTATTATTTGTGTTTTGATGGGTGTCATTATTAAGTTTTAGATGGGTGTCATGATTATTTTAACATTTTGATGGGTGTCATAGTTATGTTTTAAATGGGTGTCATCATTATTTTAATAATGCTTTTCGTACTTACTTACTAGAAATTGAACTTTCAAAAGGATGTGGTGGTGTATTCCCAATAAAGTATTAACTTGTTATTTACAAGCAATGCTATAGTTAGTTATATCGTTTTAGGTGTTGATTCAGTAAAAATAAATGACGAACAATATAATAATAAAAATCAATATAGTGTGGTTTCGCTTTTTTGTGCTCCTGTTATTTTTACTAACAAGTAGTGCTACATTTGCCAATAGCTCTTCACTAACTTCATCTGATATAAAATCAATCCAAAGCCTGCTTAGTGATATTAAAGCCAACAAGCTAGATTACCTTTTACACCAAAAACAACTAACCCACGCTTATAATGTCACTAAACAGACAAAGCATAAACAGTTGCACTTTGAAGCGGCTGCCTTATATTCAGAACTACTTTTTCGACAAGAACAATACACCGCGCTAAGTACCCATTTGCTAATGTATTTAAAGAGTACTGAGCTTGTAACATATAAAAACAGCCACCTACTATTTTTAGAGGCTCAGCTTAAGCTTTTCGCAATTAACAAAGAGTTAAGTAATGCGCAATCGCTTGCTAATCAACTGCAAACGCAGGTAAAACAGCTTTCTCCTAACGAACAAGTCATTGTTTTTCGGGCTATAGCCTATTACTACACCGAAACCGACGAACTTAAAAAAACGCTAAGTGCGGCTTTAACAGGCTTAGAACTTGCTATAAAAGAAGAAGACATAGCCTCGCAGGGCTACTTTTTTAGAAAAATTGCCGACGCTTACAACTACCTCTACAAAGATGATAAAGAAAAAGCCATTTATTATGCCCAAAAAGCGGTAGATGCTTACGAGCAAACAAGCGACGGCCTATTTACTGCTAAAGCTTATTGGAGTTTAGGAAACGTATTACTTGAGGTCGGTCAGCCTAAAAACGCGCTTGTATACTTAAATAAAGCGCTGGCTTATTTTAGCAAAGTCAATATGAAAAAAGGTTTAGCCTTCGCTCAATATTCTATTGCAAATATTCAATACCTGCAGGGTAATTACGATACAGCTTTAATGCTTGTAAACAAAAACATTGCACTTGCAAGCTCTGCCGGTATTAACGACATGCATTTAGCATCAATGATTTTATTATCAGACATCTACACAAAACAAAATTTATTAAATAAAGCCAACCAAGTAAACGACGAAGTATTTTTAAACCTAGATAAATTTAGCCGCAGCATTTATAAGGCTGATTTTTTAAGCAAACGCTATAAATTAAAGCGCCAGCTTAACTTCACCGAAGATGCATTTAAAGCTATTGAAGATGAGCTTGCTTATACAATAAAACACTACGAAGCCACCAGCGAAACCAATATAAAAACCTTACAAGTTAAATTTGAAGTAAAAGAAAAAGAAGACAAAATTTTACAGCTAGAATACGAAAAAGACATAAACAAACTGCAGGCAACAGAAGAACACCAGCAAAAAATAATTTGGCGCTTAAGTGAGAGCGTTCAGAATTCTGTGTCAGCCTAAGTTGCTAAATATCTAGCACACCATCTAACCTACCTTCGAAGTGGATGGCCAATTGCGACAATGTCAGATTCCAATTATGGATTGGCATTGTCCATTT
>NZ_JAQREK010000022.1:0-58652 GCF_028599265.1 Pseudoalteromonas sp. Angola-4
CACACAGATGATTGCTTTATATTGTTAAAGAACGTTGCGACGTTGTCGCTAGGGATGCGTATAATACATCCTTTATTTTTCGAGTCAACACTTAATTTTAAACTTTCTTTTTAGAAGATTTAAAACCGAAGTTTTACTTAACTCTCTGAGCTGTTGTGCCTTGCTATGCTTCAGCGTTTCCCGTCTCAGTGGGGTCGCATTATAGGGAGATTCGAGCGGGGGTCAATGTTTTATTTCAGCTTTTTGACAAATAAATTAATTTAGTATGAAACGCATACAAATAAAGGCCTACGGGCTGATTTTAGATTAAAAAACGCGCATGTTAAGTCGCTATTTTACAGCTAATATTTGCGCGTTAGAAAAAGCAGTACATTTAGTAATCGCTGTACTGCTTTGTTGGTTTTAATTTGCTGCAATTTGCCATACAGCTATAGAACCTGAGATCTCATTACCGATTATAAGCAGTGGCTCGCCTGTCGCACTTTGTTCGGCAGTTACAAACACCATGCCTTCGGGTGCAAGGTCGCCGGTTATACCTGCCCCTTCTATTACACCACGGTTATAAAAGTAATCTTCAAATTGCACATCGTAAGGGTTGGTAATATCGTAAACCATAATCCCGCCCATGCGCTCAAGACCTATAAAGGCAAAAGTGCGTTCGTCTATCGTACCTATTGTTAGCGCTTCGGGTTCTGCGCCTTTATCATCTGAGCGTGTGTCACCTTCGTTTTCATCTTCATTGTTATTAAAGGCTTCACCATGAACCGATGCGGTAATACGACCTATGTCATCGCCTGAGTCAAATACCACCAGCCCATTACTGTCCCAAATAGTAAATGAGCGTGCACCATAGGCATAAAGCGATTCGTATTGACCGTCGTCATTCGTATCACCTTTTACAGTGCTTACCTTCAAGCGGCCTATATCGTCATCGTCGTTATTTAAGTAGTCAAAATTAGCTGCAAGCGTTAAATCTTCAACACGGCTTTCATCTATATAGGCAAGACAGCCATCATTTTCATCGTAATCTAGGCCGCCCTTTGCTGTGCAGTCTGCTTCATCTGTTACATCAAAGAAGTACTCGCGTGCATCACCTTCATTTGCCGATACTATAAAGTTTGCGCCTTTCCAGCTAAAGCTTGAAATTGTATCTGGCTGATACATACCATAAAGCCCTGGGTACGATTTAAAATTAACACCGCCGTCTTTATCTGATGCATCTATTTGTAAATTTGACCAGTCTTTAAAGCCTAGCGCTTTTAGCTCTACGCTATTATCTTCTAGGTTAATAATAGCGAGACCGTTATTTTCTTGAATTGATACGTAGGCATATTTGTTATCTTTAGAAATGCTGACGTACTCAGGCTCTAAATCCATAGCTACTGTCGTATTTATTACATTTCCGTTAATAGTGCGCCCTGTAGGGTTAGCAAACACAAATCCATCAGACTCAAGTTCAGCTTGCTGACTATTGTAAGTAGTAAAGTCAATATTAGTTGCCGTATCAGCTACTACACCTTCTACTATATTAATTATGCTTACAGAGCCTTCTGGGTCGATACTGTAATCGCCATTAGGTTCACCTTCATTGGCTACAACTACTTTTGTACCGTCGTGGTTAAAAGTCACCATGTCTGGTAAAAAGCCCGCTGGTACATTTTTTATGAAGGCGGGTGTATCGCCGCTTATGTCATAAAATGCAATTTGACCCGCTTCGCCCACATTTTTAGCAGCCATAGCCACAGCTAGCATTTGGTTCTTTTCATCTATTGCTATGCTGTTTGCATCGCCTGGGGTGTTGTCGTTTAAGGTAAGGGTAATGGTTGATGTTAGGTTAGTTGCACTCACTATCCCTTCGTTATCTTGAACAAGGGACGCCGTATCAAAGGTGTCGGCGGGTATAATATTAACAACGGCTTCATCACCAGAGCTGTTAATGGCGTATATCCACTTTTTAGATGCTTGATAAGCAACTATTTCGGCTGCACCTTCGGGGCTTTGGGCATTAAGTACAGCGCGGCCTACTAAACTTATATTTAACGCAGAGTTTGCATTAGTGCCGTTAGTACCATTTTGACCCGCTGTGCCTTGCTCCCCTTGGATACCTTGCGTGCCGTCTTGGCCGTCATCTCCATCTAGTGAGCAACCCGTTAATATTGATATGAGTGAAAGTGCTATAAGTGACCTTTTTAACATTGTTATTTTCCTTAGTGTGGTATTGAACAAAATAACAACACACAGGTATGACAAAGCTATGGCACTTTTAATAAAGCTTTTTTAACTTAAAAAACGAGTTTAAATGCTAAGGGGCACACAAGAATAAGGCTTACTGTATAACCTAATAATTTATAAGGCTTGGAATAGCTATTTTGAGTTTTAACACCTATTAAAGGCCTTAAAATATCAATACGTGTCACTATTAATGTAATAACCGCGCAAATACACCATGTACCAATAACAACCAAGAGTGGTTCAATAAAAGAACCTACCTCTAAAGGCTGCAAAACAAAACATAGGATTATGAGTATACTTTGGTGCAATAAATAAAAAGGGAACACCCAGCTATTAAATGTTTTTAAGTAATTAGTTTTAAAGTTTAAAAAATGCTGTGCGAGTGCAAGCATGGTAAGCACTCCCAGTACTCTTTGAATATTGTATATAGTAGTAAAGATATAACTAGGTAAATCAAATACGTTTTGGTAAGCCATTAATATGTATATACACAGCAGGGTAAAGCTTACACATAACACCCAATAATAGTGTTTTAGGCTCGCCCAAAAATAATTATGTTTGGCTAACAGAAACCCTATAAATAGAAATATAAAGCCGTTAGCCTCCCTTACAGCATCTCCTTCTAAGTAGTTATGTGTAAGCAACATGGCTATGACTAATAAGCTTACCAGTAATGGCTGGCTCACTTTACCTAGCTTGAATAAAGGCGTAAAAAAAGGGAGCTTCATGAATAGTGAAAATAAAATAATGATAAGCATGAACTGCCAAAGAGAGCGTAAATACCATAAATGATTTACGTCTACGTGCGGCCATACCCCAGACTGGTAATTAGCAAACATCTCATTATTAATATCTAAAAACGCTAAGTAGAACTGCCAATACGTTATGTCTATTACGCTTTTTTGCGACATTTCTGCATACAACTGAAAGGGAACTATTAACCATAACCCCACCAGCAATGGTAGTAATATAAAAATAGAGCGATTTAAAACAAATAACGCATTTGATTTAACACCTCTCACTTTATCGAGCATAAAGCGAAGTGCTACTCCAGATATAAACCAAATCAGTAGCATTCTCCAAGGAGCAAACATCAATAAAAAATACTCTACGTAGTGAGATATATAAGTACTTTTAAAGTGAAAGCCCCAGTTTTCGCTGTACAACATGCCAATGTGATAAAAAATAAGTACAGCAAACGCAATGACTCTCAGCCAATCAAGAAAGTAATGGCGGTTTGTTACGTGTAATTGTTTATTCATGCTAAAACCAATGTATACCTATTGGTACTAGTAAGACTTAAACGACTCGCAAAAACTATTCATAAGTGCTTATATTACAGGCAATAGTGATAAACGGTGGTATTTAGGGATAAACCCACCACATAAATATAAGCACATACTATGAACCTACAACACTTTCAGCGTTTTCAAACCTTATACGCATCAGTATTACTGTGTGCTTACGTATTAATTAATAATACCGTAAATGCAACAACCCAAATCATGGAGGTAAAAAGATCAGGAGATTTACCATTTTTAATTTGGGAGCCATTTGTATGGGAGTATTCAAGCGCGCTAGGATCTTTGCTTATGTTTCCGGCTTTAATTTGGTTTTTGAATAACACACCTTTTAAATGGCATAAAATACCTGCTTCATTGGGTATGTATTTTGGCGCTTCAATTGTATTTAGCATGTTACATATTGCTATTATGGTAGGCAGTCGCAAGCTTGTATATTTAGCTTGGGGTCGCTCTTATGATTTTGGTTTGAGTTGGTTTGAATTAATATACGAATATCAAAAGGATGCTATAAGCTTTATATTTTTTATTGCGCTCATAAAAGTATATCAATATGTCGTTCAGCAATTAATTGGGGAGGCATCTTCTATAGAAGAAAGCGAGCAACAAGCCACACCCAGTCTAAACCGGTTGCTTGTAAAAAAGCATGGTAAAGAGTTTATTGTAAAAATAGATGATGTTGATTGGCTTGAATCATCGGGCAACTATGTAAACTTGTATATTGGCACATCTATTTACCCTTTAAGAACGACCCTTACAGCACTAAGTGAGCAACTAGAAGATAAAGGCTTTTGCAGAGTCCATCGCAGCCATGGCGTAAACCTTGATAGAATAGAGTCTATTACACCGCTACCTAGTGGCGATAGTGAAATAAAACTAACTACAGGTAAGATGCTTAACTTATCTAGACGCTATAAAGAACAGTTTAAACTTCAACTGAAATAAAAAAGGCTACCTAAGTAGCCTTTTATAATTATTTTTTAACCGGGCGTTTCCAGCCCGTTAAATTACGCTGTTTAGAGCGTGCTATTGCAAGTTGTTCATCTTCAACGGTACTGGTGATCACAGAGCCTGCTCCTATTGTTGCTGTTGTACCAATATTTACAGGAGCAACAAGTGATGAGTTAGAACCAATAAAGGCGTTATCACCAATAATGGTTTTTGCTTTATTAACTCCATCGTAGTTACAGGTAATAGTACCTGCGCCTATATTCACTTTTTCGCCAATTTCAGCATCGCCTAAGTAACTTAAGTGGTTTGCTTTAGAACCTTTGCCTAAGCGGGTTTTTTTCATCTCTACAAAATTACCAATGTGCGAGTCTTCTTCCATTACCGCACCAGGGCGCAGGCGAGCATATGGGCCTAGCGTACATTTAGCCGCTACGCTTGCATCTTCAATTAGGGTATTCGCTTTTATTACAACGTTATCGCCTATGGTACAGTTTTTAAGTACGCAGTTAGGCCCAATTTTTACGTTATTGCCTAGGGTTACATTACCTTCAAAAATAACGTTTATATCAATTAATACGTCTTCGCCTGTTTTAACATTGCCACGTACATCAATACGAGCAGGGTCGGCTAGGGTGGCACCATTTAACATTAACTCTTCTGCTTGCCATGCTTGATAAGCACGCTCTAGGCCTGCAAGTTGTACGCGGTTGTTTGCGCCTTCAACTTCCATTGCATGATCGGGCTGTGCTGAGGTGATTTCTACACCTTCACTGTGCGCCATAGCAACGATATCTGTAAGGTAGTATTCACCCTGCGCATTATTGTTAGATAGATTGCCTAACCATGTTTTTAAAAGCTTGCCGTTAACCGCCATAATGCCGGTGTTTACTTCGCTGATAAGTAGCTGCTCAGCGCTTGCATCTTTTTGCTCAATAATACCTACAAGCTTGCCATCTTCTCGTAGCATACGGCCATAGCCATTTGGGTTAACCAAATTAACTGTTAATACCGCCAAACCATTTTTAGGTGTTGCAGCTAGTAAGCGCTCAAGTGTTGATTGCTTTGTAAGAGGTACATCACCATATAAAACAAGTACAGTGTCGTCATCATTAATATGAGGGTTTGCTTGTGCTACTGCGTGGCCAGTACCAAGTTGTTCTGCTTGCAGTACCCAGTTTACGTCGTTATCGGCAAGTTGTTGTTGTAATAGTTCGCCGCCGTGCCCGTAAACTAAGTTAGTGGTGGTTGCACCAAGTGCCTTTGCGTTATCTATAACATGCTGCACCATAGGTTTACCTGCCACTTTATGCAGTACTTTTGGTAGAGCAGAGCGCATACGAGTACCTTTACCCGCAGCAAGAATTACTGTTGTTAGAGCCATTAAAACAATTTCCTTTTTCCGTTGTTTTAGTGAGGAGTTAATGAAAGTAGCTTAACTAGATTACGCATGTCACTCCATGTATACATACTCAGCCGTATTATAAAAAATAATGACTGAATCTATGATAAACAAACTGTTCATAATAATTACACTTATTGTAACCAGCTTTGCTAACCGATATAAGTGCAAAGCCAAATTACAGGCACAAAAAAGCCCACATAACGTGGGCTTTTAAAAACCGGATAGGCTTACTTTTTACGTAATTGCTGAATTACGCGAAGTTGTGCAATAGCTTCTGCTAGTTGCATAGCTGCTTTTTGATAATCAAATTCAGCTGCTGACGCATTAGCCATTTGGCTTTCTGCGTCACGCTTAGCTTGCTCTGCGGCTTGCTCGTCTAGGTCTTCACCACGAACAGCTGTATCAGCAAGTACGGTTACTATGTTCGGTTGAACTTCTAGTGTACCGCCAGCAATATAGATCAGTTCTTCTTCACCATGTTGCTTAACTAAACGTACCATACCAGGTTTAAGGGCAGTTAGTAGTGGGGCGTGACCGGCATTAACACCAAGCTCACCTTCACTACCAGATACTTGAATCGATTCAACTAGACCAGAGAACAAGCTCTGCTCTGCGCTTACTACGTCAAGATGTACAGTCATAGCTGCCATACTACCCTCCTAATTACATGCTTTTAGCTTTTTCTTGAGCTTCTTCGATAGAGCCAACCATGTAGAACGCTTGCTCTGGAAGGTCATCAAATTCACCGCTTAGAATGCCTTTAAAGCCAGCAATTGTGTCTTTTAGTGAAACGTATTTACCTGGCGCACCTGTAAATACCTCTGCCACGAAGAATGGCTGAGATAGGAAACGCTGGATTTTACGTGCACGAGATACAAGTTGCTTATCTTCGTCAGAAAGCTCGTCCATACCTAGGATAGCAATGATGTCTTTAAGTTCTTTGTAACGCTGAAGAACTGTTTGAACGCCACGTGCTGTATCGTAGTGCTCTTGACCAATTACTAATGGGTCAAGTTGACGTGAAGATGAATCAAGTGGGTCTACCGCTGGGTAGATACCAAGTGATGCGATATCACGTGAAAGTACTACTGTTGCATCTAAGTGAGCAAAGGTAGTTGCTGGAGATGGATCCGTTAAATCATCCGCAGGTACGTATACCGCTTGGATTGATGTAATTGAACCTGTCTTCGTTGAAGCGATACGCTCTTGAAGTACACCCATTTCTTCAGCAAGTGTAGGCTGGTAACCTACCGCTGATGGCATACGACCAAGAAGTGCAGATACTTCTGTACCAGCAAGCGTGTAACGGTAGATGTTATCTACGAAGAAAAGTACATCGCGACCTTCGTCACGGAACTTCTCAGCCATAGTAAGACCAGTTAACGCTACGCGTAAACGGTTACCAGGAGGCTCGTTCATCTGACCGTATACAAGCGATACTTTATCAAGTACGTTTGAATCGTTCATCTCATGGTAGAAATCGTTACCCTCACGAGTACGCTCACCAACACCTGCGAATACTGAGTAGCCGCTGTGCTCGATTGCGATGTTACGGATAAGTTCCATCATGTTTACGGTTTTACCTACACCGGCACCACCGAATAAACCAACTTTACCACCTTTAGCAAATGGACATACAAGGTCGATTACCTTGATACCAGTTTCTAAAAGTTCTACTGAACTTGATTGCTCTTCGTATGAAGGCGCTGCACGGTGAATAGACATACGGTCTTCTTCGCCGATTGGGCCAGCTTCATCGATTGGCTCACCAAGTACGTTCATGATACGACCAAGCGTTGCTTTACCAACTGGAACTTGAATCGCTTCACCTGTATTTTCTACCGCTGCGCCACGACGTAAACCGTCAGTAGTACCTAGTGCGATAGTACGAACAACACCGCCACCTAGCTGTTGTTGAACTTCTAAAGTCAAACCAGCTAAATCGCCATCTGTTACTTTTAGCGCGTCATATACGGCTGGCACGTTGTCTTGAGAAAACTCAATATCCACAACGGCACCGATAATTTGGACGACCTTACCTAAACTCATGTCTATTCCTCTCGTTAATCTTTGCCTGAAGCATTAAACTGCGGCTGAACCAGAAACAATCTCACTAATTTCTTGTGTGATTGCCGCTTGGCGGGCCTTGTTATAAACAAGCTGTAACTCATCCATAAGGTCGCCGGCATTATCTGTTGCAGCTTTCATTGCAACCATACGGGCAGCCTGTTCAGAGGCAGCGTTCTCAACCACACCTTGGTATACCTGAGACTCAACAAAGCGTACAAGCAAAGACTCTAATATAGCGTCTGGGCCTGGCTCGTATAAGTAGTCCCATGTGTGGGCAGATACTTCTTCTTCAGCTTTTGGCAAAGGGAGTAACTGGTCAATTGTTGGTTCTTGCTTCATGGTATTAACGAAGTTGTTATATACCAGGAATAAACGGTCAATTTTACCTTCAGAGAATGCATCTAGCATAATTTTTACAGGACCAATTACGTCTTGTACTGAAGGCTTATCTCCAAGGCCTGCTTTTTTAGCAAGCACTTGACCGCCAAAACGTTGAAAGAAGCTAGCAGCTTTGCTACCTAAAGTTGCAAACTCAGCGTCCACACCTTTTTCTTTCCACGCTTTAATGTCTAATGCAACTTTTTTAAACTCATTTGAGTTTAAGCCACCACATAGACCACGGTCTGTAGAGATAACAATATAACCAACTCGTTTTACTTCACGTTCTTCTAAGAACGGGTGAGTAAAATCAAGATTTGCTTGAGCAACACGACCAATTACTTTGCGTAATTTGTCAGCGTATGGACGGCTTGAAGCCACTCGTTCTTGCGCCTTTTTCATTTTAGACGCAGCAACCATTTCCATTGCGCTAGTGATCTTTTGAGTATTTTTAATACTCCCGATCTTGCTTTTAATCTCTTTTCCGCTGGCCATGACTCTCTCTCCGAATCAAGGTGTGCTTTAGTAAACTAAAGCGCACCATTAATAACTAAATTACCAAGTTTGCGTAGACTTGAACTTCTCAAGAAGTTCTTTAAGCTGCGCTTCGATCTCGGCGTTGTAGTTACCAGTTTCATTGATTTGAGCCACAAGCTCTGCGTATGTGCTACTTGCATAAGAAAGTAAAGCTGCTTCGAAATCCATAATTTTAGAGATTTCGATATCTTTCAGATAACCTTTCTCAGCTGCAAATAACGACAAAGACATTTCAGCAACAGACATTGGTGCGTACTGTTTCTGCTTCATTAGCTCTGTTACACGCTCACCATGCTCAAGTTGAGCACGAGTTGCATCATCAAGGTCAGACGCGAACTGCGAGAACGCAGCTAATTCACGGTACTGAGCTAGGGCTAGACGGATACCGCCACCTAGTTTCTTAACGATTTTAGTTTGTGCAGCACCACCAACACGCGATACCGAGATACCAGCATTTACTGCCGGACGGATACCTGAGTTGAATAAGTCAGTTTCTAAGAAGATCTGACCATCGGTGATAGAGATAACGTTTGTCGGTACGAACGCAGAAACGTCGCCGCCTTGAGTTTCAATGATTGGCAATGCCGTCAATGAACCAGTTTGTCCTTTCACTTCACCGTTAGTGAACTTTTCAACGTAATCAGCGTTTACACGCGATGCACGCTCTAAAAGACGCGAGTGAAGGTAGAATACGTCACCTGGGTATGCTTCACGACCTGGTGGACGCTTAAGTAGTAATGAGATTTGACGGTAAGCAACAGCTTGCTTAGATAAATCATCATATACGATTAATGCGTTTTCACCACGGTCACGGAAGTATTCACCCATAGTACAGCCCGAGAACGGTGCTAAGTACTGAAGTGCCGCAGACTCAGAAGCAGATGCTACAACTACGATAGTATTTGCAAGTGCACCGTGCTCTTCTAATTTACGTACTACGTTAGCAATAGTAGATGCTTTTTGGCCAACCGCTACGTACACACACTTAACGCCTGTGTTCTTTTGGTTGATGATTGCATCGATTGCTAGTGCAGTTTTACCTGTTTGGCGGTCACCGATTACAAGCTCACGCTGACCACGACCAACTGGAATCATCGCATCAATAGATTTGTAACCAGTTTGAACTGGCTCATCTACAGATTGACGTTCGATTACACCTGGTGCAATTTTTTCTACAGGTTCAAAACCGTCGTTATCTAAAGCGCCTTTACCGTCGATAGGAGCACCTAGTGTGTTTACAACACGACCAAGTAAGCCAGCACCAACAGGAACTTCTAAGATACGACCAGTTGTGTATACTTTTACGCCTTCAGTAAGGTCAGCGTAAGGACCCATAACTACTGCACCAATTGAGTCACGCTCAAGGTTTAGTGCGATAGCATAACGGTTGCCTGGAAGCTCAATCATCTCACCTTGCATACAGTCAGCTAGACCGTGGATGCGGATGATACCGTCAGTAACAGATACGATAGTACCTTCGTTACGAGCTTCACTTACAACTTCGAACTGCTCAATACGTTGTTTGATCAGATCTGAAATTTCAGTGGAATTAAGTTGCATGCTCTTTTTCCCAATTACGATTGTAGTGTTGTGGCTAAGCGGTTTAATTTACCGCGTACTGAGCCGTCGATTACAGTGTCACCCGCCTTAATAATAAGGCCGCCAACAACTGCAGCGTCTTCACTACAATTCAGCTTAACTTTGCGTGCGAAACGTTTTTCAAGTGTCGCTACCAATGACTCTTGCTGCGCTGCAGCAAGAGGGGTTGCCGAAATCACATCTACGTCGATTTCTTTGTCATACTCTGCTTTAAACGCAGCGAATAACTGAGCAACCTCAGGCAGTGCAATCAAACGTCCATTTTCAGCCATCACCTTAACTAGGTTCTGACCTTGTTCGTTGAGCTGCTCAGCACATAAGTTAATAAATAACTCAGCTTGTGCAGTAGCAGTAGGCAATCCAGCTAGAATGGCTGATGCTTGTTCATTGCTGGCAACTTCGCCTGCAAAAAACAACATGTCATTCCAGCTTTCAATCGTGCCTTTTTCAACGGCAAGTTCAAAAGCCGCTTTAGCGTATGGGCGAGCGATAGTAGTCAATTCAGACATGCTCATACCCTCCTAATTACAGCTCAGCGACAAGTTTTTCAACGATGTCACTATGTGCGGCTTGATTGATTTCACGCTCTAAAATTCTTTCAGCGCCAACCACTGCCAGAGTTGCTACTTGCTTACGTAGCTCTTCTGTTACACGGTTACGCTCTGATTCAATTTCAGAGTGCCCTTGAGCAATAATTTTTTCACGCTCTTCTTGTCCACGAACAGTTTCTTCGTCAACAATAAGCACGGCACGCTTTTTAGCTTGTTCAATGATATCAGCCGCTTGAGCTTTTGCATCTTTAAGCTGTTCTGCAGCTTTTTGTTGCGCAAGTTCTAAGTCTTTTTCGGCTCTATCAGAGGCAGCTAAACCATCTTCAATTTTCTTCTGGCGAGACTCAATTGCATCATTAAGTGGTGGCCATACATATTTCATACAAAATAGTACAAACACCGTAAACGCAATTAATTCACCGATAAGAGTGGCTGTTATGTTCACGACCGCTCCTCCTTAAAATAGTAAGCTGTTCAAAAAATAAAATTAAAGTACGAACAGGATTACCATTGCGATACCAACACCGATCATTGCTACCGCATCGATTAGACCAGCTAGGATGAACATCTTAACTTGTAATGAAGGTGCAAGTTCAGGCTGACGCGCACATGCTTCTAGGAATTTACCACCCATGTTACCGAAGCCGATAGCAGTACCGATTGCACCGAAGCCGATAAGTAAAGCAACTGCGATGTACTTAAGACCTAATACTAGTTCCATTTTTTTCTCCAAAGTTTCAATTGTTAAAGTTAAATATAAAAAGTGTATAAATTAGTGATTGTCTGAACTTGCCATGCTTAGGTAAACAATGGTTAGCATCATAAATACGAATGCTTGTAACACGATTACTAAGATATGGAATACAGCCCAAACAAAGTGCAACGGAAGTTGCATTAAACCAACTGCGCCGATAAGTATGAATATCAATTCACCAGCGTATAAGTTACCGAATAAACGCAGTGCTAACGAGAAAGGCTTAGACACTAGAGCGATTGTTTCTAGTAATAAATTACAAGGAATTAAGAAAATCATAGCCACTTTGCTATTAGAGCTAAACGGGTGAAGTGTAAGCTCTTTAATGAAGCCACCAACCCCTTTAATTTTAATAGAGTAACCAATCATCAGAATAAACACACCCAATGCTAATGCAGCGGTTAAGTTTATGTCTGTGGTAGGTACAATTTTCATGTAAACGTCGTGTGAGTCCATGCCAAAGGCTTGTTCACCAACAAAACCAGCAAGTGCAGGTAAGAAATCAACTGGGATTAAATCCATTAAGTTCATTAAGAACACCCAAACAAAAATTGTTAAGGCTAATGGAGCAATTAATTTGCTTTTACCGTGGTAAGTGTCACGTACGTTGTCACCAACGAACTCAACAATCATTTCAATAAAACATTGAAATTTACCCGGTACTCCGGTGTGAGCTTTCTTTGCGGCGCTTCGGAAGGTCCATAAAAATAATAGACCAAGTCCGATTGACCATGCGAGGGTATCTATATTCCATGTCCAGAAACCACTGTCTGCACACGCTTTGTTGAAGGCAAGACCTGAGTCGGTCATACACATCTTAGCGTTTGTTAAGTGATGCTGGATATGGCTTGATATAGTAACTTCTTCTGCAGCCATGTTATATCCCAAAAGTTAATGTTTAAAAAAAACGGGTGCAAACAATCCGGTAAAGAGCACAAATACGTAAACACAAAAAAACGGCACTAAAACGACCGTGGTTGACTTGAGTATCAGTGCAAACAATACGATTGTTAGCATAAATTTTAATCCGTTACCGCGTTTTAACGAGGTATACGCTTGATTTGCTTTGCTTGCACCCATATATCTGAATGCATAAAGCGCAAATACTAGGTGGGGAAGTATTGCTACGCTGCTACCGGCAAGTGCTGATACGCTGGCGTTTACTCCCCAACCAACAAAAATAATTACTGCAGCTACAAGTGCTACGATACCCTGAAGACAAATTAATTTAAATGCGGCAAGCCTATAAGGTCTTGCTAACTTATTAGTCACGTTTAGTTAACCTTTATGGCGTTCTAATTGTTAGGGTGTGAAAACTGGCGAAATTATACTTAATCCTACCAGTTTTGCAACTTGAGTAGACGCTTTGTAACACAAAATAGCTACAAATGTCTCTTATCGGACATGTAAAATTTTAATGGTCGGTATTGCTGTGATTTATACGATTTAAAATGCCATCAAGCTCATCTAAATTGGTATAAGAAATAACCAACTTACCTTTGCCTTTCGCGTTATAATTTATTTCTACTTTAGCCCCTAAGTTGTCGGCTAATTTTTGCTCTAAACGCTTAACATCTGGGTCTTTTTCTGGTGCTTCTTTAGCAGCAACCGGCTCTAAAATTGAGCGTACTAACTTTTCGGTTTCGCGTACAGTTAGCGCTTTAGCTACGGCTAATCTTGCAGCGTCAGATTGTGCTTCACCTTCAAGTGCTAATAAACAGCGTGCGTGGCCCATTTCTATGTCGCCATGCTCTAACAGAATTTTAACATCACTATTTAAATTGTTTAATCGTAGTAAATTGGTCACAGTAGTGCGCGATTTACCCACCGCATCGGCAACTTGCTGGTGCGTTAATTCAAATTCATTCAATAATCTGTTTAAAGCGATAGCTTCTTCCATTGCGTTTAAATCTTCACGCTGAATATTTTCTATCAGCGCAATAGCAACGGCGGCTTCATCTGGCACATCTTTTACAATACAAGGTACGCTTTCAAGCTTTGCTATTTGTGCAGCACGCCAACGGCGCTCACCGGCTATTATTTCAAAGCTATTTTCTGCAACTGGGCGCACCACAATTGGCTGAATAATGCCTTGAGAGCGGATAGAGCTTGCTAACTCCTCAAGCGCTTCTTCAGACATATCTTTACGAGGCTGGTATTTTCCTGAGTGTAAAAACTCAATAGGCAGCTTTTGCAATTCATTCGCAACGGGCTGTGCTGCAGTTTGTACAGCTTCAGTCACATTTACTGTGTCTTGTTCCTTGCTTGAGCTCGGCGCTGGTTTTGATGAACTTAAAAGGGCATCGAGTCCTCGGCCTAAACCTCGTTTTTTAGCAGACATGTTATTTTTTTACCTTAAAGTTAGGCGACTACCGGCGCTGTTTTTTCTTTTCTGCGTAGCATTTCGCCCGCAAGTGCTAAGTAGGCTTTTGCGCCACTTGATGCGCGGTCGTAGTACATTGCTGGTGCACCAAAACTAGGTGCCTCGGCAAGACGCACATTACGTGGGATCACGGTGCGGTATACTTTATCGCCAAAATGTTGTTTTAATTGTTCTGATACATCATTTGCTAATCGATTGCGCGGATCGTACATAGTACGAAGAATGCCTTCAATTTGTAAGTTAGGGTTAACTAACTTTGCAAGTTGCGTAATAGTGTCCATTAATGCGGTTAACCCTTCAAGCGCATAATATTCACATTGCATAGGTACTAAAATAGAATCAGCAGCAGCCATGGCGTTTACTGTTAACATATTTAGTGAAGGCGGGCAGTCGATAAAAATAAATTCGTATTTATCTTGTATTTTTTCAAGCGCATTACGAAGGCGTACTTCGCGTGCAAACAATTCCATTAATTTTACTTCGGCTGCGGTTACATCGCCGTTGGCCGCTATCATATGATACTCACCCGAGGTTTCAGTGATTATCACTTCATCCATTGGTTTTTCTTCAATGAGTAAATCGTAAATGGTGGCGACATCGCCATATTTGTCTACACCGCTACCCATCGTAGCGTTGCCTTGGGGGTCGAGATCTATTAACAGCACTTTACGCTTCGTTGCAGCCATAGATGCAGCGAGATTAACAGCCGTTGTTGTTTTACCAACGCCGCCTTTTTGATTTGCTAATGCGATGACTTTTGCCACTATGTCTCTGATCCCTAGTCTTTAGAAAGAATAATTAAATGTCGTTGTGCATCAAGCTCAGGCACTACTAGCGAGATTTTATCTTCAAATTTTACACCCTCAGGTAGCGACTCTAGCTCTTCACTAGGAAACACACCTTTAAGCGCTATAAATTTGCCTGAGTGATCAATTAAGTGTGAACACCAATCAACCATATCTTGCAGTGAAGCAAACGCACGACTTAGTACGCCATCTAATTTAACACTTGGTTGATATTCTTCAACTCTTGACTGCACAGGGGTGACATTATTTAGCCCGAGCTCGTGTTTAACTTGCATTAAAAAGCGAACACGTTTGCCTAAGCTATCAAGCAATACAAATTGCGTATCAGGTAGTGCAATAGCTAATACAATACCTGGTAAGCCAGGACCTGTGCCTACATCAATATAATGATGACCGGGTAAATGAGGTGCAACAACTAAGCTATCCATAATGTGCTTAATCATCATTTCTTCTGGTAAGCGTACAGACGTTAAATTATACGCTTTGTTCCATTTGTTTAGTAACTCAACGTATTTAACTAATTGCTGTTGTTGTTTTTCAGTTAGCGCAATATCAGTTTGCGCTAACAATGTTGTTAATTGTTGCTGTAACACAGTTTACCTTTACCATTACGCAGTTTTGCGTAATAAGCCTTGCTTCTTCAGATACACTAATAATAGCGAAATCGCCGCTGGGGTGATACCAGAAATACGAGAAGCTTGGCCAATAGTGTCTGGACGCGCATCTGTTAACTTAGCAACTACCTCGTTTGATAAACCCGATACCGTTGAGTAATCGAACTCTTTAGGCAAAATGGTTTCTTCATGACGAAGTTGTTTATTGATCTCATCTTGCTGGCGCGCAATGTAGCCTGCGTATTTAGTATGGATCTCAACTTGTTCAAGTGCAGCTTGGTTTGTAAACTCAGATCCTAGTCCATCAATAGCCATTAAATCGTCGTAACGAATTTCTGGACGACGAAGTAGATCCTCTAAACTTGCTTCACGAGTAAGCGGTGTTTTTAATAAGGCGTTTACTTGATCAACCACAGCATGATCTTTATGGATCCAGGTTTCTTTAATACGCTGTTTCTCTTTTTCGATCACTTCCATTTTTTCGTTAAATGCCTGCCAGCGCTCATCGTTAACTAAACCAAGTTCACGGCCTTTTTCTGTTAAGCGAATATCAGCGTTATCTTCACGCAATAATAAACGGTATTCCGCACGGCTAGTAAACATACGGTACGGTTCTTTTGTACCAAGCGTCGCTAAGTCGTCTATTAGTACGCCCACATACGCTTCATCACGACGTGGGGTCCATGCATCTTTGCCTTGTACTTGTAAGGCGGCGTTCATGCCGGCAATTAAACCTTGTGCACCGGCTTCTTCGTAACCAGTAGTACCATTTATTTGGCCTGCAAAAAATAACCCGTCTATAAACTTGGTTTCTAATGACTGTTTTAAATCACGTGGGTCAAAGAAATCATATTCAATAGCATAACCAGGGCGACAAATATGTGCGTTTTCAAAACCATCTATCGATTGCACAATTTGTAACTGCACATCAAAAGGTAAGCTGGTTGAAATACCGTTAGGGTAAAGCTCGTACGATGTTAAACCTTCAGGCTCTACAAATATTTGGTGCTTGTCTTTATCAGCAAAGCGCACAATTTTATCTTCTATTGAAGGGCAGTAACGTGGTCCTATACCTTCAATTACGCCAGAGTACATAGGCGAGCGATGTAAATTGTTACGAATAACCTCATGGGTTTTTTCGTTTGTGTAGGTGATATAACACGGTATTTGCTGTGGGTGATCGCTTTGTTTACCAATAAACGAAAATACCGGTGTAGGCGCATCACCTGGTTGTTCCTGCATCTTGTTAAAATCAACTGTACGGGCATCAATACGTGGTGGAGTACCTGTTTTTAAACGGTCTACTCTAAAAGGTAACTCACGTAAACGATCAGCAAGTGCAATTGAAGGGGGATCGCCTGCACGACCACCTTTAAAATTCTCTAAACCAATATGTATTTGGCCACCTAAGAAAGTACCTACGGTTAATACAACACTAGGTGCGCTAAAACGTAATCCCATTTGGGTTACTACGCCAACAACTTTGTCGTTTTCAACGATAAGATCGTCACACGATTGTTGAAATATTTTTAGGTTTTCTTGGTTTTGTAATGTGTTTTGAATTGCAGCTTTGTACAAAGCGCGATCAGCTTGTGCTCGAGTTGCACGAACAGCAGGTCCCTTTGAAGAATTTAAGGTACGAAATTGAATACCGCCTTTATCAATAGCTTGTGCCATAGCACCGCCTAGCGCATCAATTTCTTTAACCAAATGGCCTTTGCCTATGCCACCAATTGCTGGGTTACAAGACATTTGACCAAGTGTATCCATATTATGAGTTAGCAGCAGGGTATTCATCCCCATACGTGCAGCAGCCAATGAGGCTTCAGTGCCTGCATGTCCACCACCTACTACGATAACGTCAAACTTTTCGTGAAAAATCATTAATGGGATCCTACTTAATCAAACCAGTAAACTTCAAAAGGGAGCGTATTCTACCTAGAAATTAGCAGAAGATAAATGATTAAACAGTGGGCAAGATCTAAGTCACTGATCACTTATAATATAAAGGATCTTTTAAAGAGATCTTTTAATACTATTACTACTAGTGATCGGGTTTTCTGTTGATAAGCTCTATTTATTCATTTAAAACATAAAATTAGATCAGATCTAAAGGTGTTAATATGATCGGATCATCAGGCAAATAAGCTCTGATCAAAAAGGGGGTTTATACACAGCCCAATATCGATTGGATCTTATCCCATGGATAAGCATGCTTAAAAACGCAGTTTGATCAGCGGTTATCCACAAAAGCTATTAAATTATTAGTAAATTGTGGGTAACTTTGTTTATGCATTTTATTCGATCACATTACTTTAATTGTGTTTTCTCTATCCACGAGTCTAGCCACTCTAGGGCGGTATCTTCGGGTAATGCCTCATCAAGAATATTTAATTCAAGCCTTGGCGCTATGCATGTTGCGCCAAGGCTTGCCATTAAACTATTTATATTACGCCCAGCAAGGTTATAGGTGTCGTAGCTGGTATCGCCTAAGCCAATGACTGAATATTTAATTGCAGATAAGTCACTTTGCTGATTTAGCTGCTCAATAAATGGTAAAAGGTTGTCGGGGTAATCGCCCGCGCCATAGGTCGATGTGCATATAAGCCAGATTGTATTGTGTTGATCAATATCAGATAAATTAGGTTGATCATGTAGTTCAGCACTTATACCTTGGTTATTTAACTCATCACATAGTTGCTCTGCTACATATTCTGCAGATCCCATTTGACTACCAACGATTATATTTACAGAACTCATATTTAAACTGATCACACTTTACTTATTTGCCCGCTATGATAACTGAGTTAGCCTTGCAGTAAAGAAAACCTTTGTAATTTTGTATAACTATTTTTGAGTTGTTTTTACTCTTTGTTGCAATAGCTTATATAAGTTATTGAATATAAATGAATTAACAAAAACTATTTAAATGTAATCTTCTGATCAAGTTGTTGATAAGGTTGGGGAAAGCTCTGCTTAACTAGTATGTTTTGTTGATCTAAATAAAGCTAAGTCATTGATTTTTTATTATAAGTGAGGCCACCAGCCCACGTTTTTATATAGCTAAGCTGTTGTTGATCATAATGTGGATAGTAATCTTGTTGATAACTTAAAAGGGCGATCAAAAATAATTTTTAAAAACGATCCGATTAAGCGGATCTGCCCTAAAAAAGTGAAAATAAGTGTAATAAACCACGCTTTTTTATAGATCGTGACTGTTTAAGCTTATAAATGTGCCGCTATTTTAAATTTATTAGCCATAAAGTAGGCGATTGTGGATAACCTTTTTTTAATTAGTCTTATTATTTTTCAAGTTCAGAGAGGAGTTTTGCTGGTGGATCAATTAAAAACGAGGGCGTTGGCCTTAATAGTACCGGTTACTTTTGCTTATAAATTCATAAACTGTAGTTAAAACGATCTACTTAAGGATACTTTTTAGCGGTATATTGGTACTTTTTTAAGCTATGTAGAGCGCCAATTACGCGCTTAACGTGGTGTGTTTTTATACTGTGAGAGATTAAACTGGTGAGTTGTATACGATAAAATCAGGCGCGTTTTTATTTAATTTTAACCCCATTTTAGCTTTTTAAATTTTTATACCGGGCATAAAAAAGGGCACTAATGTGCCCTAAAGTGAGTGTTATTTTATGCTGCTTTAGCGAGTTATTTACCAATACAGAACGAGCTAAATATTTTGCCTAGCAGGTCGTCTGAGGTAAATTCACCGGTTATTTCGTTTAAGTACTGCTGCGTTAAGCGTAGCTCTTCGGCTAATATTTCGCCGGCGACGTGCATTTCTAACTGCGTTTTACCAGTATCTAAGTGATAGGCGGCATGTTCAAGTGCATCTAAATGGCGGCGACGCGCCATAAATCCACCTTCTGTTGCGCCCTGAAAGCCAATACAGGCTTTTAAGTGGTCGCGTACAAGCTCAATACCTTGCGCATTTTTAGCGCTTAAACTAATTACTGGGTATTGTTGGTTTTCATCCATACCTACTGCATCGCCCGATAAATCGGCTTTATTTCTTATAACGGTAACACCCATACCTTGCGGTAACTTTGCCATAAACTCAGGCCAAATTGCGTGTGGGTCGGTGTCGGTGGTGTCAGTGCCATCAAGCATAAACAACACGCGATCAGCTTGATTTATTTCATCCCACGCGCGCTCTATACCTATTTGTTCAACGCGGTCAGGGCTTTCACGTAGGCCTGCGGTATCGATAATATGCAGTGGCATGCCATCAATATGAATGTGCTCACGTAGTACGTCGCGAGTAGTACCGGCTATTTCGGTTACTATAGCGGCTTCGCGTCCTGCTAAGGCATTAAGTAGGCTTGATTTACCCGCATTAGGGCGCCCTGCGATAACAACGCGCATACCTTCGCGCATAATACTGCCTTGCTTAGCTTGGCTCGTTACTGTGTGTAATTGACTGATAATGGCATCTAAATCGCCCGACACTTTGCCATCGGATAAAAAGTCAATTTCCTCATCAGGGAAGTCAATGGCTGCCTCTACATACATACGTAAATGAATAACTTTTTCTACTAGGGTTTCAATGTGTTTAGAAAACTCACCTTGTAGCGACTGTAGGGCGCTTTTAGCTGCTTGCTCTGAGGTTGCATTAATTAAATCGCTAATAGCCTCTGCTTGGGTTAAATCAAGCTTGTCGTTCATAAAGGCGCGCTCAGAAAACTCACCAGGCTTAGCTAAGCGAACGCCTTCTATTTGGCTAATTTCTTTTAATAGCATGTCGAGTACAACTGGGCCGCCGTGACCTTGCAGTTCAAGTACGTCTTCGCCGGTAAATGAGTTTGGGCCTGCAAAATAAATAGCGATACCTTGGTCGAGTTGCTCGCCGCTTAAACTTTTAAAAGGAACGTAGTCGGCATAGCGAAGCTTAGGTACTTTACCTATTATTTTTTCGGCCACGCTTTTAGCAAGGCTGCCAGAAACCCGAATTATACCTACGCCACCACGCCCAGGGGCGGTCGCTTGTGCTGCGATTGTGTCTTGATTGATCATGCTATTTATTTGCCAACGAGAGTAACTTTAATGGCGCTATTGTAACCTATGCATTTATTGGTAGCGAATAGCTGTGGTAAAAAATAGGCAATAAAAAAGGCGACCTAAGTCGCCTTTATATGAGTAGCCGTTAAGCTAGCCTCTTACTTTTATACCTTGCTTTTCCATGCCACGGTAGATGATAAGCATCTGGACAATAGAAATAAGGTTAGACACTAACCAGTAAAGTACTAAACCAGATGGGAACCATAAGAAGAATACAGAGAAGATAACCGGCATAAAGGTCATCATTTTTTGCTGCATAGGATCGGTAACCGTCATTGGTTGTAGTTTTTGCGTCACAAACATACTTGCACCAAATAATATTGGTAATACGTAGTATGGGTCTTTTGTAGAAAGGTCAGTAAGCCAAAGAATGAACTCTGCATGGCGCAGCTCTGTTGATTCTAAGAATACGTAAAATAGCGCTAAGAAAATTGGCATTTGTAGCAAAATAGGGAAACAGCCACCCATAGGGTTAACTTTTTCTTTTTTGTACATTTCCATAGTAGCTTGGCCGAACTTTTGACGGTCATCACCATATTTTTCTTTTAGGGCAGCCATTTTAGGCTGAAGGGCACGCATTTTAGCCATTGACGTGTATTGCGCTTTAGTCAGTGGGTACATTAATGATTTAACGATAATAGTGATGGCAATAATAGCGACACCCCAGTTACCTAAAATGCTGTGTAACCATTTAAGAAGTACAAATAAAGGCTGCGAAATAAACCATAACCAACCGTAATCTACAGTTAAGTCTAAATCTGGGTGAATCGCTTCAAGAATATCTGACTCTTTAGGACCCATGTAGTAAGTCGCATTAAGAGTTTGCTCGCTGCCGGCTTGTACATTTATAGGCGCTGCTTTTGTACCAATAATAGCGGCATTACTTTTAGTAATTAAGCTGTAAAGCGTGTGTGTTTCGTCTTGCTTAGGTACCCATGCACTTACAAAGTAATGCTGAATAAATGCAACGTAACCGCCTTGGGTGTTTTTATTTAGGTTTTTGTCAGCCATATCTGAAAAGCTGTATTTTTCGTACGACTCTTCATCAGTACCGTAAGCTGCACCTAAATAGTTTTGATCTACTAAGCTGCCTTTTTCTTGTACGGTACGCTTAATTTGCGTGTATAGCTGTACTTGCACTGGCGCACTTGTAGCATTATTTACTGTGTACTCTAGGCCTACATCGTATTGACCTTTTTTAAATACGTATGTTTTAGTGAAGCTAACGCCATTACTATCAACATAGGTAAGTGGTACACGTAGCTCATCACCGCTTAGCGTGTAGGCTTTTTGCGTTGCTTGGTAAGTAGGGCGACCATTCGCTGATGCGTCTGGGCCATTTAAACCAATTAAACCACTTTGTGAGAAGTATTGATTGCCATCAAACTCGCCTAGAAGCATAAATGGTGTTTCTTCACCTTTTACTTCTTCGTATTGGAGTAAGTCTGCTTCAACAATGTCACCGCCTTTGGTGTCTATTTTTACTTTGAAAACGTCAGTCGTAATGTCAATAACTGAACGCTTAGCAGCGGTAGCCGAAGCAGGTAAACCTGAATCTGACGATGACGGTATATAATCATCTGACTCTGGTGACGTTGTGTTTAGTGTTTGTGTAGTGGCACTAGGATCGGCTTTAGGTGTGTTGTAGTCATTATTCCATTCTTGAAATAATAAAAACGACACTAACATTAAACCGATTAATAAAAACGTGCGTTGCGATTCCATAACAGCTCTTATTTCTCGTGTTGGTGGTTAATACGGGTTAATTTTTCAGGAACGGGGTCTTCTCCGCCTGAATGTAAAGGATGGCATTTTAATATGCGTTTAAGTGCTAACCAACTCCCTTTTACAAATCCATGCAAATTAATTGCTTGAATAGCGTAATGAGAGCAGCTTGGATTAAAACGACAATGCGGGCCTAGTAGTGGGCTTATCCACATTTGATAACCGCGGATAAATAACACTAAACAACGCTTTGGAATAGCAACAAGTGGTTTAAGTAACCTCATGGTGTTTATACCCCTGCGTATATTTAGTGAATAGATACCATGTATTTAAAGGCTCAATTAGAGATTTTAAACGCATGATTAAAAGGTGAGCTAAAGATACCCTAATTAACCCTGCAATTCTATTGCTATCGGGTTTGTTTATTAGATTTAGCTGATTTGTTTGGGCGTTTTTTAAAAGGTGGTGGTTTAGGTGCACCAGGTTTGCAGCGTTCATTTATTTTACGCCACAGCTTTGTAAGTTGTTTGGTTATTTCTTCGTTAGACTGCTCATCAATACCACTTTTTACCATAAGCACAATATCGATATTATCGATGGTGTGTTGATTTAAACGAAAACTTTCGCGAGCGAGTCGTTTAATACGGTTACGTTGGCATGCCTTTTTTACACGTTTTTTAGCAACAGTGAGTCCTAACCTAGGTTTATCTTGGTCATTAGGTTTAGCTAAAAGAGTAAATAAAGGAGTTGCAGCCCGAGCGGGTTCGTTAAATATGCGAGAGTAATGCGAGGGAGTTAACAGACGTAACTCCCTGCCAAAGCTAAAGTCTTCCACTTATATATTAAGCAGAAAGAACTTTGCGGCCTTTAGCGCGGCGACGTGCTAATACTTTACGGCCATTTACAGTTGCCATGCGAGCACGGAAGCCGTGTGCACGTTTGCGTTTTAAAACGCTAGGTTGAAAAGTTCTTTTCATAACAATCTCATCCGATCGGTTAAAGTTAAAACATCCTATGCAGGTCGCGATCCTGGCACAGGTGCCATTGCGAGCGCGAGATATTATAGATTAAGCACTTTAAAGTCAATCATAATTGCGCTGTAAACACCGTGTTTATTACATTTTTTGTACGCTAGCTTGATATTTATGGATTAATTTTAAAGCAAAATGGTCTGCTTTTGCGCAAAAAGGCGAATTAATGGCTGAGACTGACTAAAAGAATGTGGCTCGTAATAAAGTAGGGTGATCAACTAGGATCATCATAATTAAGAAGTTTTCCACAGCTGGTGTTTAAAAAGTGAATAAAAGCATGGGAAAACTCATTTAGATCGTAAAATTGGTTCGCGATCTCAGTGTGTTTTTGTTATGATCTGTTATCAGGCTTTAAAATAAAAGTCGCTATAAATCAGTCTGTTAAGATATTTATACACTGATATCAACAATTTTATAAAAATCAATCTTTTACTTGTGGATAAAGTGCCTTCATAATACCCGGTCTTGGGTCGGGTAGCTGGCCAATTGAACGCAATAAATGCATGATTTTTAATCATTATTGATGTGCGGGAATAAAAATTATACCTCTGGGAGTTTAACTGTGTATCTGTCGGTTTGGCAAAGTTGTTTATATGTATTGCAAGATGAGTTGCCTTCGCAACAATTCAGTATGTGGGTAAGACCACTACAAGCAGAAAGTACCGAAGATACCTTAACGATTTACGCACCTAATCGCTTTGTTCTTGATTGGGTAAGAGAAAAGTATTTAAACCGTATTAATGAGTTACTGGTAGAAATTTGTGGTGATGAAGCGCCCGAATTACGTTTTGATGTAGGTAGTAAACCACTACTAAATACTCAAGCGGCGGCGCCAAGTGTTGAAGCCCCTGCATCACCTAGTTCACAGGCACCTGCTAAACAGCAACCTGTAGAACAAAAAGCAGCAGTAGAGCCTGCGCCTAAATCAGGCTATAAATCTAATATAAAAGATAACTATACCTTTGACAGCTTTGTTGAGGGTAAATCTAACCAGCTAGCAAAAGCGGCTGCAACACAAGTTGCAGATAACCCTGGCTCTGCCTTTAACCCAGTATTTATTTACGGTGGCACAGGCTTAGGTAAAACTCACTTATTACATGCAGTAGGTAATGGCATTATGGCTAACAAGCCCGATGCTAAAATTGTTTACATGCATTCTGAGCGTTTTGTGCAAGACATGGTAAAAGCACTACAAAATAACGCCATTGAAGAATTTAAACGTTATTACCGTAGTGTTGATGCGCTAATGATTGATGATATTCAATTTTTTGCTAATAAAGAGCGCTCACAAGAAGAATTTTTTCATACCTTTAATGCATTATTAGAAGGTAATCAGCAAATTATTTTAACCTCTGACCGCTACCCAAAAGAAATTGAGGGCGTAGAAGACAGGCTTAAATCACGATTTGGTTGGGGTTTAACGATTGCTATAGAGCCGCCAGAGCTTGAAACGCGCGTTGCCATTTTGATGAAAAAAGCGCAGCAGAGTAAAATTAATTTACCGCACGAAGTCGCTTTTTTTATCGCTAAAAAATTACGCTCAAACGTACGTGAATTAGAAGGCGCGCTTAACCGTGTAATAGCTAATGCTAATTTTACCGGACGCCCAATTTCTATCGACTTTGTAAAAGAAGCGCTGCGCGATTTATTGGCACTACAAGATAAGCTTGTCACTATAGACAACATACAGCGCACTGTGGCTGAGTATTACAGAATACGTGTGTCAGATCTGTTATCTAAGCGCCGCAGCCGCTCTATCGCGAGGCCGCGTCAGGTAGCTATGGCATTATCAAAAGAATTAACTAATCACAGCTTACCTGAGATTGGTGACGCATTTGGTGGACGTGACCACACCACGGTATTACATGCGTGTAGAAAGGTTAAATCACTTCGTGATGAAAGCCACGAAATAAAAGAAGATTATCAAAATTTAATAAGAACGTTGTCATCTTAGGGCTGACTTTATTATGCAAATAACCATTTCAAGAGAACAATTTTTAAAGCCATTAGTGCAAGTATCGGGTGCGATTGAACGTAAACATACGTTACCTATATTATCTAATGTATTGTTAGTGGTAGAAAACGGGCAACTTTCAATGACAGGCACAGACCTTGAAATTGAACTAGTTGCAGGTGTTTTTGTTGGTGATGATATTGCCGATACAAAGTTAACGCTACCTGCTAAAAAATTACTCGATATTTGTAAAAGCCTGCCTGATGGTTCTGAGCTTACATTGAGCTTACAAGAGCACCAACTGCTTTTAACCAGTGGTAAAAGCCGCTTTTCACTTACTACACTTGCCGCGGAAGACTTTCCTAATTTAGAGCAGTGGGATGGCGAGGTTGAGTTTCAGCTAACGCGTTTAGAGTTACGTAAGTTACTTGAAAGCACGCATTTTTCAATGGCTAACCAAGACGTTCGCTATTACTTAAATGGCATGTCGTTTGAAGTAGATAATAGCGACATAAAAACAGTGGCCACCGATGGCCACCGTTTAGCAATAGCGCAAAAAGAATTAGGCCAATCGTTAAATACGCAGCGCCAATTAATAATACCGCGCAAAGGTGTGCAAGAAATTATGCGCCTAATGGTTGCCGATGAAGAATTAGTTACTATTCAATTTGGCGCTAACCATATTCGTATTATCGATGTGGAATTTACTTTTACCAGTAAGTTAGTGGATGGCCGCTTCCCTGATTATCGCCGCGTATTACCACGTGGTGGAGATAAAGTAATTACTGCTAACCGTGAATGGTTACGTAATGCATTTCAACGTGTGTCTATTTTATCTAACGAAAAATTTAGAGGTGTGCGTTTAAACCTTGCCAATGGCTTACTTAAAATTACGGCTAATAACCCTGAGCAAGAAGAGGCTGAGGAAATAGTAGAAGTAATGTATGAGGGTGATGAGCTAGAAATTGGTTTTAATGTATCGTATGTATTAGATGTACTAAATACATTAAAAACAGAAGATGTACTATTTACATTAGCAGATTCAAACAGCAGTGCACTTATTGAAGGTGCGGGCGATGAAGAAGCAATGTACGTGGTTATGCCTATGCGATTATAAGATACCCATTATAAATGAGTTTAAGTCACTTGAGCCTCAAGTATTTTCGTAATATTGAGGCACTGACGCTAGAACCAGTCAACGGCGTTAATATAATTTATGGTGAAAACGGCAGCGGAAAAACCAGCCTTTTAGAGGCTATTTATTACCTTTCTCACGGCAAATCTTTTCGAACACCTAAACATAAAAGTATTATTCAACATCAGCAAGATCAGTTTGTAATACACGGCCGCAAAGCGCTACACGACTTGTCTATTCCTATTGGGATTAGTAAAACCCAAAGTGGTGAAACTAATTTAAAAATACAAGGCAAAGCCAGTAGAAAAATCTCTGAACTTGCACAGTTAATGCCTGTGCAAATTATTACACCCGAAAGCTATTCATTGTTTTTTGGTGGCCCAAAAGAGCGACGCAAGTTTTTAGATTTGGGTTTGTTCCACGTGGAACATGAGTTTTTTTATTTATGGCAATCGTTTAATAAAGTGCTTAAACAACGCAATGCATTATTAAAAAGTAAGCCAAAGAATTATTTTGACCAAATTAGGTTTTGGGACAAAGAATTTGTTAGACTGGCAGAACAAATAAATAAATTAAGAATGGCGTATATAAGTAGGTTTAAGCAGCAGTTTTTTGATAAAATGTGTGCAGAATTAACGCTTATACGCGATTTAGAAATCAACTTTAATGCAGGTTGGAAAGACAGTGAGTCTTTAAGTGATGCATTAGAGCAAAACTTTGAGCGAGACGCTCGCCAAGGTTTTACAAGTAAAGGCCCTCATAAGGCCGATTTTAGTTTTAGTGTCGCTGGCAACAGCGTAGAGAATACGTTTTCACGCGGTCAATTGAAGTTATTGCTTTATGCGTTAAAAGTAACGCAAAATAGTTTAATTGAGTCAGAGACAGATAAGCAATCTATATTGCTAATAGATGATCTACCTTCAGAGTTAGGCGAAGATACAAAAGAGAAAGTGGGGCAATTATTGGCTCATTGCAGTTCTCAAATTTTTATTTCTTCAATTTTGTCTGAAAGTATTTCTGCTGTGGTGGAACCCATGCAACGAGAACTACAAATGTTCCACGTGAAACATGGCAACCTAATAACAAGATAAGTGGGATTAACCATGTCTGAGAATTATGATTCGTCGAGTATTAAAGTACTTAAAGGATTAGACGCAGTAAGAAAGCGTCCTGGAATGTATATAGGGGACACCGATGATGGCACAGGCTTACACCACATGGTGTTTGAGGTCGTTGATAACTCTATCGATGAAGCCTTAGCAGGTCATTGTGATGATATTTATGTAACGATTCACTTAGACGGTTCAGTCTCTGTAAGAGATAACGGTCGTGGTATCCCAACTTCTATCCATGAAGAAGAAGGTGTGTCTGCTGCCGAGGTTATCATGACGGTACTTCATGCTGGTGGTAAGTTTGATGATAACTCTTATAAAGTATCAGGTGGCTTACACGGTGTTGGTGTATCGGTAGTAAATGCATTATCAGAAAAACTAACCCTTACTATTCGTCGTGAAGGCAAATTGCACGAGCAAACTTACAGTATGGGCGTACCTAACGCTCCATTAGCTATTATTGGCGATGCTGACACTACGGGTACTGAACTGCGTTTTTGGCCAAGTGGCGAAACATTTACAAACCTTGATTTTCATTACGATATTTTAGCTAAGCGTTTGCGTGAGCTATCGTTTTTGAACTCTGGTGTAAGCATCATCTTATCTGATGAACGCGAAGAAAATAAAACCGACCACTTTAAATATGATGGCGGTATTCAAGCGTTTGTTGAATACTTAAACCGCAATAAAACACCTGTACATAAAGGTGTATTCCACTTTACTCACGAGCGTGAAGAAGATGGTATTAGCGTTGAAGTTTCAATGCAGTGGAACGATGGCTTCCAAGAAAACATTTACTGTTTTACTAATAACATTCCACAACGTGATGGTGGTACTCACTTAGCCGGCTTTAGATCTGCGCTAACACGTACACTTAATAACTACATGGAAAAAGAAGGCTTTAACAAAAAAGCTAAAACAACCAGTAACGCAACGGGCGATGATGCGCGTGAAGGCTTAACTGCGGTTGTAAGTGTTAAAGTACCTGATCCTAAGTTCTCATCACAAACTAAAGACAAGCTAGTATCAAGCGAAGTTAAATCTGCGGTTGAGCAAGCAATGGCTGAAAAGTTTTCTGATTTCTTATTAGAAAACCCAATGGATGCCAAAATTGTTGTTGGTAAAATTATTGATGCAGCACGAGCACGTGAAGCGGCCCGTAAAGCCCGTGAAATGACGCGTCGTAAAGGCGCTATGGATTTAGCAGGTTTACCTGGTAAATTAGCAGACTGCCAAGAAAAAGACCCATCATTATCTGAACTATACATAGTGGAGGGTGACTCAGCTGGCGGTTCAGCCAAGCAGGGTCGTAATCGTAAAAACCAAGCAATTTTGCCACTTAAAGGTAAAATCTTGAACGTAGAGAAAGCACGCTTTGATAAGATGCTTTCTTCACAAGAAGTAGCAACGCTAATTACAGCTCTAGGTTGTGGTATTGGCCGTGATGAATATGACCCAGAAAAACTACGTTACCACAGCATCATTATCATGACCGATGCGGACGTGGATGGTTCTCACATTCGTACATTGCTACTAACGTTCTTCTATCGCCAAATGCCAGAAATTGTTGAGCGTGGTTATATTTACATTGCACAACCGCCACTTTATAAAGTGAAAAAAGGTAAGCAAGAGCGTTATATTAAAGACGATCCTGCACTTGTAGAGTACCTAACATCACTTGCACTAAATAATGCTGCGCTTTACACAAGCGAAGATGCAAGTGCAATTGAAGGTGAAGCGCTTGAGCAAATAGTACAAGATTACCAAAACACAGTAAAAGTCATTGAGCGCTTAAAACGTAAATACCCTAACACGGTAATGGAACGTTTGATTTACCAAAGCGAGTTAAAAGTAGAAGACTTATCTAACGAAGCTAAGGTAATTGAGTGGACGAAAGAGCTAGTTGACGACTTAGTTGAACGTGATGAAGATGCGACAATTTTCCACGCTGGAACTGAGCATGATGCAGAGCGCAACTTGTACTTCCCGGTTGTGAATATTCGTCAGCATGGTGTGGATAAAGCACACGTATTACATTACGACTTTATTGCCTCACGTGACTACCAACGCATTGCTGTTACTGGCACGAAGATCGCAAACATCTTAAAAGAAGGCGCATATGTTCAACGTGGTGAGAAAACAAAACCTGTTGATAACTTTGTGGATGCTTTGGAATGGTTGATCGCAGAATCTAAGCGCGGGATCTACATTCAGCGCTATAAAGGATTAGGCGAAATGAACCCTAGCCAACTGTGGGAAACCACAATGGATCCTTCAGCTCGTCGTATGTTACAAGTAACAATTGAAGATGCTGTAGCGGCAGATCAATTGTTTGCAACATTAATGGGCGATCAAGTTGAGCCACGTCGTGAGTTTATAGAAACCAACGCACTTCGCGTAGTTAACTTAGACGTATAAAAAATTATACTTACATCTTAAAAGGAGCCTAATGGCTCCTTTTTTATTTTAACAACCGCACAAACTGCTTAAAACCTGCGTGTGCACAAGGTATACTGAGGGTAATTTTCACGCTACTTTCAGATAGTAAAAAGCCAAATATGCAAAAATATGACGTTAAAACCTTTCAAGGTTTGATCCTGGCTTTACAGGATTATTGGGCGCAGCAAGGCTGTGTCATTATTCAACCACTTGATATGGAAGTGGGCGCAGGGACATTTCACCCGCAAACATTCTTAAAATCTATTGGCCCTGAGCCAATGTCGAGCGCATACGTACAACCGTGTCGCCGTCCTACCGATGGCCGCTACGGCGAAAACCCAAACCGCTTACAGCATTACTACCAATTTCAGGTAGTTTTAAAGCCATCACCAGATAATATTCAAGAGCTTTACCTAGGCTCACTAGAAGCGATGGGAATTGATACCCTAACGCACGAAGTACGCTTTGTAGAAGATAACTGGGAATCGCCAACACTAGGCGCATGGGGCCTAGGTTGGGAGATTTGGCTAAACGGTATGGAAGTAACGCAGTTTACTTACTTTCAGCAAGTAGGGGGCTTAGAGTGCTCTCCTGTAACCGGTGAAATTACTTATGGCCTAGAGCGTTTAGCAATGTACATTCAAGGTGTAGACAGCATTTACGACCTAGTATGGGCAGACGGTCCTTTAGGGCGTGTAACTTACGGCGATGTATTCCATCAAAATGAAGTAGAACAATCTACTTACAACTTTGAACACGCAAACGTAGATGACTTATTTGCACAGTTTGATAAGTGTGAAGCTGAGAGCCAAAAGCTAATTGAAGCAAATTTACCACTACCTGCTTACGAGCAAGTAATGAAAGCATCGCACGCATTTAACTTACTCGATGCGCGCCATGCAATCTCAGTAACCGAACGTCAGCGTTATATTTTACGCGTTCGAGCGTTATCAAAAGCGTGTGCACAAAGTTATTACGATGCACGTGAAGCGCTTGGTTTCCCGCTGTGTAAGGATAAGTAAGCATGTCAGCACAAAATTTATTAGTAGAAATTGGCACCGAAGAGCTGCCACCAAAAGCACTGCGTAAATTGGCAGAAGCCTTTGCCGCAAACTTAACTGCAGAGCTTGAAACACTAGAGCTTGGGCATGAAGGCGTAAGCTGGTATGCATCGCCTCGTCGTTTAGGTTTACAAGTAAAAGCGCTTGAAGCAAAGCAGCAAGATAAAGAAGTAGAAAAGCGTGGCCCTGCAACTAAAGCAGCGTTCGATAGCGAAGGTAACCCAACTAAAGCAGCAATGGGTTGGGCACGTGGTTGTGGTATTGACGTAAGTGAAGCACAAACTCTTGAGACCGATAAAGGCGCTTGGCTTTTACATATTGCTAAAGTAGCAGGACAAGAAACCAAAACGCTGATGAGCGATGCCATTGCTAAGTCGTTAGCAAAATTACCAATACCTAAGCCAATGCGTTGGGGCGCGAATAAAACACAATTTATTCGCCCAGTTCATACCGTTACTATTTTATTTGGTGATGAACTTATTGAAGGCGAAATTTTAGGTAAGCAAGTAACTAATCAGTTACAAGGCCACCGTTTTCATCATCCAGAAAAAATCACCATTGACCATGCAGATGACGTGTTCGACGTATTAAAATCAGCCTACGTTATTGCTGATTACGAACAACGTAAAGCGCAAATCCGTGCACAAATAGAAGAAGCTGCAAGCGCAGTGAATGCAGTTGTTGCAATGGATGAAGACTTATTAGAAGAGGTTACTTCATTAGTAGAGTGGCCAGTAACGTTAACGGCAACATTTGAAGAAGCATTTTTAGATGTACCTGCCGAAGCGCTAATTTACACCATGAAGGACGATCAAAAATACTTCCCGCTATTAGATCAAAACGGCAAACTTTTAAATAAGTTTTTGTTTGTATCTAACATCGAAAGTAAAGATCCAAGTGTGGTTATATCTGGTAACGAAAAAGTAGTGCGCCCACGTTTAGCCGATGCGCAGTTCTTCTTTGAAACAGATAAAAAGAAAACCCTAGAAAGCCGCCTAGAATCACTTGATACTGTTTTATTCCAAAAGCAGTTAGGTACGCTTAAAGATAAATCTGTACGTATTAGCGAGCTTGCCGGCTACATTGCAGAGCAACTAGGTGCCGACAAAGACCTTGCAAAACGTGCTGGCCTATTAAGTAAAACAGACTTAATGACCGAAATGGTAATGGAATTTACCGACGTGCAAGGTGTAATGGGTATGCACTATGCACGCTTTGATGGCGAAGCAGAAGATGTAGCTATTGCACAAAACGAGCAATACATGCCGCGTTTTGCGGGCGACAATTTACCTACAAACCTAATCAGCTGTGCAGTAGCCATTGCAGATAAGTTTGATACGCTGGTGGGTATTTTTGGTATAGGCCAAGCACCAAAAGGTGACAAAGACCCATTTGCACTTCGTCGTGCTGCCATTGGTGCACTGCGTATCATGGTAGAAAAAGAGCTACCGCTTGATATTTTAGACCTAGTAGCAAAAGCACAAACACTGTTTGGCGAAAAGCTTACTAACCTAAATGTATCAACCGACGTATTTGACTTTATGCTAGGGCGCTTCCGCGCATGGTATCAAGACGAAGGCATTGAAGTAGATGTTATTCAGGCAGTACTGGCACGTCGTCCTACTAAACCTACTGACTTTGACCGTCGTGTTAAAGCAGTAAGCCACTTCCGTACGTTAGACGCCGCAGAAGCGCTTGCAGCAGCGAATAAGCGTGTAGGTAACATACTAGCTAAAAATAACATTACCACTGAAGGTGATGTTGATGAGAGCCTATTAAGCGACGACGCTGAAAAAGTATTAGCATCACAAGTAGCAAAATTTGCAACTGAGCTTGCACCACTTTACGCCGATGGAAACTACCAAGAGGCATTAAGCCAATTGGCAGGTATTCGCCAAAGTGTTGATAACTTTTTTGACAACGTCATGGTTATGGCCGACGATGAAGCTGTAAAGCAAAATCGCCTCGCACTATTAAGCCAGTTAAGCCGCTTATTTTTAGATATTGCAGATATATCTGTACTACAAAAATAACACCGCTTAAGCCAATAAAAAGCCAGCGTATTGCTGGCTTTTTAGTTTTAACAGAACGAAGGATACCCATTAATGATGCCAATGAAACGAATTTTAACACTTGCCATAGCCGGCTTACTCACAGCGTGTACTAGCCAAGTGTCTATTAACGACGTACTGCCTCAGCAAGAGCTGGATAAAACAGTTTACCTAAGAGGCGATTTTACGCTTTGGGATGCAGAGCCTCAGTACCAGTTTATGCCAGTAGGCGGCGCGCTTTACCAAGCTGAAGTTAAATTTAGTACCCCAGGTAAAGTGTACGAATTTAAAATAGCCGATGCCGATTTTAGTGAAGGCTACAACTGTGGCTATAGCGATGCCCAACCAGCAGGACAAAAACTAACGCTCGGCCAACCCGTGCTTGCAGACTGTAATACTATTTATAATTACTTTAGTTTCTCGCCTGCAATAAAAGGCACATACATAGTCAGTATTGATTACAGTGACTACGATAAGCCGAAGGTGACGATTACTAAGAAATAGCTGTTAGTTGGGAGCTGTCAGCTTTTAGTTGCCCGAGTGGGCTTATAGATTTGCGACAAGGACGTTGTAAGTTGGGTGGAGTGAAACGAAACCCAACATGTGCGGCGAATAAAACTGTTCTGCTGGTTATCAAATACGTTGGATTTCGTAAAAATCAACCCAACCTACATCAATAATAATTTTTATTGATTGCTATAAATATACAATCAAATTAATGAGCTTAGTTAGTCTAATTACAGTCGTAAACCAAAAGCGCGGTAATAGATAAGTAGATTTTAAGTAGGTTGGGTAGAGTGAAACGAAACCCAACATGTGCGGCGAATAAAACTGTGCTGGTGGTTATCAAATACGTTGAGTTACGTAAACTTGTCTTGATTATAATTAACAAAACTAATCTATACTCTTATTTATCTGTTTATTTTATGGATAAAAATATGCGTTATAAACGTATGTTAGAGGCGGGCGCATGTTATTTTTTTACGGTAAATTTAGAAGATAGATCTCAGCCTTTGCTTGTGGAAAATATAGAGTTATTACGCCGTGTATATTCAAAGGTGGCAAAAAAGCATCCAATAAAGACGATTGCAATTGTTATCATGCCCGATCACCTTCATGCTATTTGGCAATTACCTAAAGGTGATAGTAATTACGCAATGCGTTGGCGACTTATTAAATCAGGCTTTTCTCGAGAGCTGCCAGCAACAGAGTTTTGTTATAAAAGTCGAATAGCGAAAGGAGAGCGCGGGATTTGGCAGCGTCGCTATTGGGAACATAAAATTAGAGATGAAGAAGACTTAAATAATCATATTAATTATATTCACTACAACCCGGTGAAACATAACCATGTTATTAAAGTGAGTGATTGGCCATTTTCAAGCTTTCATCAATACGTTAAAAATTCAAAACTAAGCCAAGATTGGGAGTGCAATAATGATTCAACAACTTTGTATGATGAATAAAATTTCGGTGTTATAAAACAAGTTGGGTTTCGTAAAACTCAACCCAACCTACATCTGGTTTAAGTTCTTAACGATGCGTTAAATATTCAAAAATAACCCAACTTACTAAACCAGCTTTCAAACCTATAACCCTTTCTTCACCACATACCTATACGGTGCTTCATCGGCGTCTGTAGCCACCAGCGTGTGATCCATAAACGTACAAAAACTTGGAATATCACGGGTGGTTGATGGGTCATCAGCGGTAATTAATAACGTTTCACCGTCGTTCATCTTACGAATTGCCGCGCGTATCATCATTACAGGTTCTGGGCAGCGTAGGCCCATGGCGTCTAATTGGTGATCGGGATTATCAAAGCTCATAAAAAGTTACCTGTAAAAATAGTCGCGGCTTGGTTAGGTCAGGTAGTTTAGCGCAATTAATCTGTTTGGTTAACTGTTTTGCATATAACGGGTAAGGGTAAAACAGTAAAAAATAATCTGGTTTAATACACCCGATCACATTATTCATATCAGCAATAAGCTGGTGGCATAAAAAAGGCGAACTAACTTGCGCTAGCTCGCCTTTTTAATCACCAAGATGGTTTACATGTTTAAGCTAATAGTTAGTCTTGAACACGTTCAAATACAGTCGCGATGCCTTGGCCTAAACCAATACACATAGTGGCTAAACCGTATTTTGCATTTTTGTCTTCCATTAAGTGAATAAGCGAGGTGCTAATACGCGAACCCGAACAACCTAGTGGATGACCAAGTGCGATTGCGCCGCCGTTTAAATTCACTTTTTCGTCTACCACGTCTGCTAAACCTAAGTCTTTAAGTACAGGTAGTGACTGTGCTGCAAATGCTTCGTTAAGCTCTGCTACGTCAATGTCATCAATAGTAAGACCTGCTTGTGCAAGTGCTTTTTTACTTGCTGGTACTGGGCCGTAACCCATGATTGATGGATCGCAACCGGCAACAGCCATTGCTTTAACACGTGCACGAATTGGTAAACCAAGCTCTTTAGCTTTTTCTTCGCTCATAACTAACATGGCTGATGCGCCATCAGAAAGTGCAGAAGATGTACCCGCAGTAACCGAGCCAGAAGCAGGGTTAAATACTGGGCGAAGCTGAGATAAACCTTCTACCGTTGTTTCAGGGCGAATTACTTCATCATCTTCAACTAAAATTAAAGAACCATCAGCTGCGTGACCTTCCATTGCTAAAATTTCGCGGCGGAAACGGCCTTCAACTGTTGCAGCATGTGCACGTTGATGTGAGCGGTATGCAAATTCGTCTTGCTGCTGGCGGCTAATGCCGTGGATAGTCGCAAGGTATTCTGCAGTTAAACCCATAGAGCCAGATGCTTGTGCAATTGAAGTTGCTAAGCCAGGGTGAAAGTCGTTACCGTGAGTCATAGGAACGTGACCCATGTGCTCAACACCACCAATTAGGTAAGTGTCGCCAGCGCCCGTCATAATGGCGCGTGCTGCGTCATGCAATGCTTGCATTGACGAGCCACATAAACGGTTAACGGTTGTAGCAGGTACAGAGTGTGGAATACCCGCAAGTAACGAAGCGTTACGTGCAACGTTAAAGCCTTGCTCTAGTGTTTGCTGTACACAGCCCCAATAAATATCGTCAATTGATGCAGGGTCAACTGCTGGGTTGCGCTCTAATAACCCTTTCATAAGGTGAGCACTTAAATCTTCCGCACGTTTGTTTTTAAATACGCCGCCTTTTGAGCGACCCATTGGTGTGCGGATACAATCTACAATTACTGGATTATTCATGATATTAACCTTCCACCTTATAGAAAACACGACCTTCTTCGGCCCATTTGCGAGTTTGCTCTGATACTTGGTAAATCGCACCTAGGTGAGCATATTTGTCTGCTGCTGCAACAAAGTTAGCTAAACCTGTTTGATCTAAGTAACGGAACGCGCCGCCTCTAAATGGAGGGAAACCAACGCCGTATACAAGAGCCATATCAGCTTCTTGAGGAGAAGCAACAATGCCTTCTTGTAAACAAAGAAGCACTTCGTTGATCATTGGAATCATACAACGGTCAATGATTTCTTGTTTATCAAATTCTTTCGGTGCATCAGTAATTGGTGCTAGTAGCTCAACTGCTGTTGCATCGCTTGATTTTTTAAGACGACCACGACGGTCCGTTTCGTACTTGTAAAAACCTGCTTTGTTCTTTTGACCAAAACGTTTTTCGTTAGCAAAAACAGTCACCGGATCTTTTTCTGCACGTGCCATACGCTCAGGGAAACCGTCTGCCATTACACCAGTACAGTGGTAAGCTGTATCAATACCCACAACATCAAGTAGGTAAGCTGGGCCCATTGGCCAGCCAAATACGTTTTCCATTACTTTATCTACTTTTGCAAAGTTAGCGCCTTCAACAACGAGTTTGCTAAAGCCTGCAAAGTACGGGAATAAAACACGGTTTACAAAAAAGCCTGGGCAATCGTTTACAACAATTGGTGACTTGCCAAGTTTAAGGGCGTAATCAACAACAGCGTTAATTGTTTTATCAGAGGTTTTTGCACCACGGATAATTTCTACTAATGGCATTTTTGGCACTGGGTTGAAAAAGTGCATACCACAGAAGTTTTCTGGCTTATCGAGTGCTTCTGCGAGTAAATCAATACAGATAGTCGATGTATTTGATGTAAGTACCGTACCTTCTGGCAGGTTCTTCTCAAGGTCGGCTAGTACTGCTTGCTTAACTTTAGGGTTTTCTACAACGGCTTCAACAATAATGTTGGCGTTTTGAAGGTCTGCATCGTTAAGCGTTGGCTTAATTTTGCTAAGCGTTGCCAGCATTTTTTCCATTGGCATGTGGCCGCGTTTAACTTTTGCACCCAGTAGTTTAGATGCTTCACCCATGCCTAAATCAAGCGCATCCTGTTGGATGTCTTTCATTACAATTGGTGTACCTTTATAAGCAGACTGGTATGCAATACCGCCGCCCATAATACCCGCGCCTAATACAGCCGCTTGTTTAATTTCTACATCGCTGTGCTTGGCAAGCTTACGTGCTTTACCTTTAATAAACTGGTCATTTAAGAAAATACCGGTTTGCGCTGCAGCTTCGTTAGTACGTGCAAGTTTTGCAAAGTTAGCATTTTCGATTGCCATTGCTTCGGTGCGCTCACAGTTGGCCGCTGCTTTAATAGTGCGAACTGCCATAACCGGTGCAGGATAGTGGCCTTTGGTTTTACCCATTACCATACCTTCTGCCATCGCAAAGCTCATGCCTTGCTCAACACGGTTTAATTTAAGTGGCTGAAGTTTTACGTTACGTTTTGCTTGCCAATCTAACTTGCCTGCAATTGCTAATTCAAGTGTTGCTAGGCTTGACTCTAAAAGTTTGTCAGCACTAACTACCGCGTCAAAGGCGCCTACTTTTAGGGCATCAGCGGCGCGATTTTCTTTACCTGAGGTAATCCAAAGCATGGCGTTATCTGCGCCAATAATGCGTGGTAAGCGCACTGTGCCACCAAAACCAGGCATTATGCCAAGTTTAACTTCTGGTAAGCCCATTTTTGCAGTTTCACTTGCAACACGATAATCGGTAGCAAGTGCCCACTCACACCCGCCGCCAAGTGCTAAGCCGTTTATAGCGCTAAGAGTTGGGTATGGTAAGTCTTCGATTGCGTCAAAAACGTCGGTTGCGTTTTTAATCCACGTTACTAATTCTTCTTCTGGTTTAGTAAATGTAGGTAAAAATTCGAAGATATCTGCGCCAATAATAAAGTGGTCTTTATCACTGGTAAAAATCATGCCTTTGATATCAGAATTAGACGCTAATTCTTTTAATGCTGCTGCACAATCTGAAAGAGTTTGCTGAGATAGTGTGTTTACAGAGCCTGCAACACAAAACTTAAACTCGGCGATGTTTTCCTTTAGGAAGCTAACTTCAAAGGAATCGCTTTTATATAACATTATTATTCTCCCTAGTTGACGAACTAAGACTGGTACGATGAGTTTGCATTTCGACCAGTGTGCTTGCTTTAAAATTAAAATGCAACGAAAAATTTAACTCGGTTACAAACGGCTGGTTAAAATATAGCTGGTTTGGTGCTAAGGTGTACTGGAATGTGCGAAAGGTACTCATTAATTATCATGAGTGCGTAAATTAAATGATGTTCATATTTTATTAAAGGCACTCTCATTATTGTTTTAGTGTCCCAATCTGGAAATTATTAACCCTGACAGGTCATTAAACCTAAAGGATATTATGAAAAAAATTTTATTAAGCGCTGTGGCAGCTGCCTTTATTCTTCCTTTTAGTTCTGCCCAAGCGAGTATCGATAATGACGCGTTTTTAGATGCAGAAAAGAAAGTACGCTATGGAAGCTACCAAGACTTTAAAGAAGCAATAAACGGGTTAGATCATCCGCTAAAGCCGTATGTCGAAAAAACATATTGGCAACGCCATCCCAATTTTAAATACCAAAGCGAAATAGAAAATTACCTAACCATTTATGAACATACCCCGCTTGAGTGGCCGGTACGCAAAGCATGGTTGGAGTATCTTGAAAAAAATAATAAAAAAGCCGCTTATATTAAAAACTACCGAGAAACGTCTAACGCAGCGCTAACATGCACGTTTTTAGATTTTCAGCTTGATTTAGGGGCGCCAGAAAAAGCCATTTTTAATCAAGTTACCGATTTATGGACGGTGGGTAAGTCGCAACCAAATGAATGCGACTCGTTATTTTCACAATGGCGCAAAAAAGGCTATTTAAATAATGAGCGTGTATGGAAGCGCATAACGCGTGCAGCGCAGGGCGGTACCCAAAGCTTACTGCCTTATTTAAAAACGTTGTTACCTAAAAACGAGCGTTACTTAGCCGATTTATATTTAAAAGTACGCCGTGACCCAAGTGCAGCAGCGGGGCTATATCGGTATAAAAATAAGTCGGCAAAAGAAGGTGAAATAGCCATTTACGGAGTTAAGCGTCTAATTTGGCGCGATAAAGCGCTGGCTTTAAGGGCCTGGCAAAAGCTAGAAAAAATGTTTAATTACAGCGACGAAGAAAAAGCAGATTTATATTACACGTTTGCTTTATCGCTTGCTTCAAGTGGGCACAAGCAAGCCAGCTTTTGGCTTAATAAAGTGCCAAAAGCGCGGCAAGACAAAAAGTTAATTCAGTGGCAACTTGGTAATATGCTCAAAACCCAAGACTGGGAAGGCATAGCAGCTTTTTTTACGGGTAAAGATAATTTAAGTTTAGGCCAGCAGTATTGGCTGGCTTATAGCTATGCTAAGCGAGGGGAGCAACAAAAAGCAGACGAAATTTGGGCTAAAGTAGCCACAAATCGCGATTACTATGGTTTTTTAGCGGCGGCACGTTTAGGGCTGCCGGTCGATTTAAACAATCACCCTTTAGAGGTTGACCAAAAACTGGTAGATAAAGTGATGAATGCGCCGGGCTTTAAACGCGCAAAAGCACTTTACGAACTAGAGCGTTTCACCTCAGCACGCCGAGAGTGGAATTACTTAACCAATACCTCTACCGACGAAGAAAAACTGGCTGCCTCAAAAGTTGCAGCGCAAAATAATTGGCACGATAACGTTATATTTACGTTAGCTAAAATAAAAGCGTGGGATTATGTCGAACTGCGTTTTCCGTTTGCATTTCAAGATATTTTTGAACGTTATAGCAAGCGTAACAAAATAGATCCCGCGTGGAGTATTGCCATTGCGCGGCGTGAAAGCTCTTTTGCACCCGATGCGCGATCCCATGCTAATGCACGCGGTTTAATGCAGCTACTACCTAGCACGGCAGAATACGTTAACAAAGCGACGGTATCGAGTACGCGTTTGTATCAACCTAAAACCAATATACGCTTAGGTACTAGTTACTTGCAGTACTTGAAAAAGAAAAACAAAGGCAATGAAATACTCGCTACGGCATCTTATAACGCAGGGTATCATCGTATTAAACGTTGGTTACCTGACGAAGCTATACCCGCAGAGCTATGGGTTGAGCTGATCCCCTATAGAGAAACACGAGATTACGTAAAAAACGTGTTTGCTTATCGCCAAGTTTACCACACCCGAATGGGCCGAGAAGGAAACGTGCTCGCGCCGTTACTCAATATGAAAATGGGTGGGTAAATTATGTAATACTAATAGCCTTAAATATTTAGCCATTCGAGCGTGCTAAATAAAGGGCTAATAACTTAACACGATGGGTATAAGTATTAGGGGGATATTTGCATGTTAAATATCCCCCTTTTTTGAGCGCTTTACGTTTAAGTGGTAGACTCAAAGCAAGTTAAATTTAACAGATGGATTAACAATGGATAAATTAGCCGTTTTATATGCAGAGCATATTGCCACATTACAACAACGTACGCGTACAATTTGTGACCGTGAAGGGCTAGAGGGTTTAGTTATTCACTCAGGCCAAGCTAAGCGCCAGTTTTTAGACGACATGTATTACCCATTTAAAGTTAATCCACATTTTAAAGCATGGCTTCCTGTTATTGATAATCCACATTGTTGGATTGTGGTAAATGGAAGCGATAAACCTAAGCTTATTTTTTACCGCCCAGTTGATTTTTGGCACAAAGTGCCCGATGAGCCACGCGATTTTTGGGCTGAGTACTTTGATATTGAATTATTGCTACAGCCTGATCAAGTTGAAAAATTATTACCTTACGATAAGGCTAAGTATGCTTACATGGGCGAATACCTAGAGGTAGCACAAGCGCTAGGTTTTAGTATTATGAATCCAGAGCCAGTACTTAATTATTTTCACTATAACCGCGCCTATAAAACACAGTACGAGCTTGAATGTTTACGCCAAGCTAACCGTATTGCGGTAGATGGGCACAAAGCTGCACGCGATGCCTTTTACAATGGTGGTAGCGAATTTGATATTCAACAAGCGTACCTTATAGCTACACGCCAAAGCGAAAACGAAATGCCGTATGGCAATATAGTTGCGCTTAACGAAAATTGCGCTATTTTGCATTACACGCATTTTGAGCCAACAGCACCACTTACTCATAATTCGTTTTTAATCGATGCTGGCGCAAACTTTAATGGTTATGCCGCAGACATTACCCGTACATACGATTTTAAAAAGCAGGGTGAGTTTGCTGAGCTAGTACAAACAATGACGCAAATACAAATTGAGCTAGGCAACGCCTTAAAGCCAGGCATGTTATATGGCGATTTACATGTTGATTGTCATAACCGTATTGCCCAAGTACTGAGTGACTTCAATATTGTAAACTTACCTGCCACAGAAATTGTTGAGCGTAAAATTACTTCAACGTTTTTTCCTCATGGTTTGGGCCATCACCTGGGTTTACAGGTGCATGATATGGGCGGTTTTATGCGTGATGATAAAGGCACGCACCAGCCATCGCCTGAAGGGCACCCATTTTTACGCTGCACGCGCTTAATAGAGAAAAACCAAGTGTTTACTATTGAGCCAGGGCTTTACTTTATAGACTCGTTATTAGGTGATTTAGCGCAAACCGACAGTAAACAGTTTATTAACTGGGATAAAATCGAGACGTTAAAACCATATGGCGGTATTCGTATTGAAGACAATATTATTGTTCACGAAGACAGCCTAGAAAATATGACTCGAGATTTAGCGCTCGACTAAGCTAATAAAGACGAGTTCGCTAATACGCGCTAAAATACGCGAATACAAAGGGGCCTTTTGGCCCCATTTTTAATTGAGCTTTAATTATGTCTGAATATAAATACCCGGCTGCTGATGTGTTTCATCAAGAAGAAATTAAAAAGAGCACCTTTATTGTGCATATTGCCCACACACCAGACCTTAATGCAGCTAAAGCCTTTATTAAAAGTATTGAAGAAAAGTACCCCGATGCACGTCATAATTGTTGGGCCCACGTAGCGGGTAACCCAGGTGGCAGCCATGTTTATGGTTTTTCTGATGATGGCGAGCCAAATGGCACTGCAGGAAAACCCATGCTTAATGTGCTGGTGGGCTCTGGGCTTGGCGAAATTACTGCAGTAGTTACCCGTTATTTTGGTGGTATAAAGCTTGGTACTGGAGGGTTAGTGCGTGCCTATGGCGGATCGCTAAATAACGCACTTTCGCAGCTAAAAACGGTAACAAAAGTACCAAGTATCGAGATTGTCGGACAAAGTGAATACAGCATGCAGGGCGCTATAGAGCAGTTGTTAAAAACCAACTATCAAGTACTTAATATAGAAAAACAATTTACTGCTAATATTGAATGGGTTATTACTATTGATAGTCGCCAAGCTAATCAGGCCATTAAAGATATTTTTGATTTAAGCCATGGCGCAGTTGAGTTAACTATCAAAGAGTAAGACAATAACTTATACCAATCTGCATAATTAAGTGATCTATTTTGAGGATGGATAAACGTGTTGATAGCAAGGCAAAAAATTCGCTATTTAGTTATTCTAAATGAGAATTTTTTAACACAGATAGCGACACGTTTAGCCCCTGAAAATGATTAAATATTATTGCGGATTGGTATTACACACTTATATTTACTAATAATAAAAGCGATAAGCTACATGCAATTTCGTACCATCATAAAAATTCTTGGCCAACTAGTTGCGCTGTTTAGTATTACCATGGTGCCACCTGCGGTGGTGTCTTTATTTTATAAAGATGGTGGTGGTGTTCCTTTTGTATTAGCGTTTATATTTAGTGTGGTAATTGGTTTAACAGCCTATTACCCAAACCGGCATGAAAACGGCGACTTAAAAGCGCGCGAAGGCTTTTTAATCGTTGTCCTGTTTTGGCTGGTACTAGGGGCATTTGCATCGTTACCGCTGATTTTTTTACAAGAGCCTAACTTATCTATGGCCGATGCGGTGTTTGAGGCCTTTTCGGGCCTTACAACCACAGGCGCCACTGTACTTACCGGTATTGAATACCTGCCTAAGTCTGTTTTGTTTTATCGTCAGCAATTACAGTGGTTTGGCGGTATGGGTATCATTGTACTTGCTGTTGCTATACTGCCTATGCTTGGGGTCGGTGGTATGCAGTTATACCGAGCTGAGATCCCAGGTCCTGTAAAAGATTCAAAAATGACCCCCCGCATTGCCGATACCGCAAAGCACCTTTGGTACATTTATGTGTCACTAACTATTTCGTGCATGTTGGCATATTGGGCGGCAGGAATGGAGTGGTTTGATGCCATATGCCATGCGTTTTCTACCGTGGCGATTGGCGGGTTTTCTACTTACGATGCTTCAATAGGGCACTTCGACAGCCCTGTCATTAATTTTATTTGTGTATTCTTTTTAATTATTGCTGCGGTTAACTTTTCGTTGCACTACGCGGCGGTAGCAAGTCGTAATATTCAGGTGTACATTCGCGACCCCGAATTTAAAGTGTTTTTGCTTATACAGTTAGCGCTGGTGGTGATTTGTTTTACCGTGCTTTCATCTAACGAAATATTTGCCGATGGCGATGAAACCCTCGACCAAGCCTTGTTTCAGGCTGTTTCTATGAGTACCACAGCCGGTTTTGCTACTGACAACTTTTCCACATGGCCGTTGTTTTTGCCTATATTACTTATTTTTTCGAGCTTTATAGGTGGCTGTGCAGGTTCAACCGGTGGCGGTATGAAAGTAGTACGCGTGTTTTTACTATACCTACAAGGCATACGTGAGCTTAACCGCTTAGTGCACCCACGCGCTATATACTCTATTAAGCTGGGTCGTAAAGCCTTACCCGATAAAGTAGTCGAAGCCGTATGGGGGTTTTTCTCAGCGTATGCATTGGTGTTTATTATTATAATGCTGGCGCTAATGGGAACCGGTATGGACAACATTACCGCGTTCTCGGCTACAGCGGCGTGTTTAAATAATTTAGGCCCGGGCTTAGGTGATGTTGCATCGCACTATGGGGCAGTGAGCGATGGTGCTAAATGGCTATTAACGATTGCCATGGTATTTGGTCGCTTAGAAATATTTACCTTACTCGTGCTATTTACGCCGACCTTTTGGCGTGGGTAATAATATATAAATGATGCTTAGGAACAGGCATGCCACATTCTAATTTAGATAAATTACACCAGTTAACAACAGGGCGAGTAGTCGACTTGGAAATCGTTACGCCTACTAGTAGTAAACGTGTAAAAACAGAGTTTATTGGTTTGCTAGAAAACAAGTTTATTATTTTAAATTACCCAAGTTCAAAACGATTACCTGCTGCTAATGATTATTTGCGTGACGGTGTAATGGTCGTAGTAAGAGCGGTTATAGAAGGCAGTGGTGGGCAAGTAATAGCATTTAGGCAGCAGGTGATGTCGATAGCCTCACATCCTACTAGGCTCATTTTTATTAATTACCCTACACAAGTTCAGTTATTTGCTTTGCGCGCGCAAACACGCATACCGACCTTATTACCTGCAAAATTAACGCTCAGTGACGATAGAGTACTTGAAGGGGTGATTAAAGATATCTCGCTTACCGGGGTGATGTTTGATGTACGCGGCGATCAAAGCGATGAAAATATAAAAGATATGCAATGTACGGTGACGGTTGATACCAACAATAAAGCATTTACTGGCGAAATATGCAGTGTAAAGCCGCACGCCGCGGGGGTTAATTGCGGTATTAAGCTTTTAGCCAGTGAAGAGGAAATGAAGGCGTTTATGAAAGAGCATTTTATCGATCCCGCGATGCTTGAGCTGCCATTAGAATAAGCACTTTCGCTTAATAGCAACAAATGGCCATTTTTTATTTGAGTGGCAGTCATATTTTTTAAAACTTCACAAAATAATTTTTATTTTCTATAAAAATCAGTAGTATAGACTAGTTTTACGAGTCAGTTATTTTAATACGTTAGCTCCCCTCATGGCTAAAATTTAGTCTCTTTTTTCGATAAATCTTCATCCTTACAATTTACGCCGAAAATTGTAGCTTTTTTCTCTTATGTAACTAGCTGTTTTTATTGTATTTAAAAACTTAGCTTTACCCTTTGTTGCTAGTTTGCAACATAAAACCCCCGAAAATTTATCAAAAATAGCCAAACACTCTTTTAACTGATTGAAATTAATGAGCTTTTAAAACTTGGCATTCAAGTTGTAATAGTCTGGCTGTACTGAACAATAACGTGATTTAAAGTAAAACACTTAATCGCACACATATACTTGAAGGAATTATATTATGAAAAGCATTAATAAAACTTTAGCACTTATCGCCCTTGCTTCATCATCAGCGGCATTTGCAGCAACCGATTTTGATACGTTAGATGTAGATGGCAGCGGCACGATTAGCAAATCAGAGGCATCAATTGATGCAAAACTGATGAGCATGTTCTCAGAATTAGATACTGACCAAGATGGTGAGCTATCAAAAGAAGAATTTTCAGAAGCTTAAAGTGTGGTAACAATCCTGAGTTGCCAATGACAACCTAAGTAGGCAAGGGAGCTTACGAAAAAGGATTACAAGGATTGCGTACATCACGTAGTGAACTTAACTAATTTGTTTATATTGAAGGATTAAATTATGAAGCATTTAAATAAAGCACTCGCATTTATGGCTATTGCCTCTTCTTCTGCTGCCTTTGCAGGGACTGATTTTGACACGCTAGATGTAGATGGCAATGGCGCCATTAGCCAAGCTGAAGCATCGGTTGATGCGGATTTAATGGCTGAGTTTGTTGAGCTTGATACCGATGGAAATGGTGAGCTTTCAAAGCAAGAGTTCTCTAAATACTAGGGTGTGATGATCTTTGCCAATTGAGCGCAGGACAGCGCATGTTCACTTAGCAAAGAGTCGTTTGCTCTAATCCAATGTGCATTAAAACTTAATAATGCACATTGGCAAAAGCACTTTTTAGTTAATTTTTAAACCCATGGATCTTAGAAAAGGATTTCCTCTTAATTAGGACACAACTATGAAAACATTAAATACAGCACTTGCCGTTATCGTATTAGCTTCTTCATCAGCGGCGTATGCTGCAGTCGACTTTGCCTCGTTTGATGCCGATGGTGATGGTGCAATTTCAAAGCAAGAAGCGCAGGTAAATTCACAGCTAGTGAAAATTTTTGACCAGCTAGATACTGATGGTAATGGTGAAATTTCTGAGCAAGAGTTTTCAAAAGTACAGTAATTAGTAAGCTGCTAAGCAGGGTTGCCTAGCATTAAAAAACATACTCCACTAAAGCCGCCTTAGTCAGCGGCTTTTTTGTGTTTAACTATAAGAATATAGCGCTAACTTGGAATAGCTTTTCTACTACGTTGATATGCTTTTTATCGATTAAAAACATAATAACGTGATCACCAGACATAATAACGGTGTCGTCGTGGGCAATCAGTACGTCGTCATTACGTACAATAGCGCCAATCGTTGTACCTGCAGGTAGCTTGATATCGGCAATCGCACGGCCAACTACTTTTGATGTGTTTTCATCGCCATGGGCAACGGCTTCAATGGCCTCTGCCGCGCCTTTACGTAACGAGTACACATTAACAATATCGCCACGGCGTACGTGTGTAAGTAGCGCCGAAATAGTTGCTTGTTGTGGTGATATAGCAATATCTATTTCACCCCCTTGCACTAAATCTACATACGCACCACGCTGAATAAGCACCATGGTTTTTTGTGCGCCCATGCGTTTTGCAAGCATGGCCGACATTATATTTGCTTCATCGTCGTTGGTTACGGCAATAAACACATCAACTTGCTCTATGTGCTCTTCAGATAGTAATTCTTGGTCAGAAGCGTCTCCACAAAACACGACGGTGTTATCTAGCATTTCAGAGAGTTGCTCAGCACGCTCTTTACTGCGCTCTAGTAACTTAACGCTGTGGTTTTTTTCCAGTGAGCGAGCAAGGCCTGCACCAATGTTACCGCCACCGGCTATCATAATTTTTTTGTAAGAACGCTCAAGTTTTTGTAGCTCGTTCATAACCGCACGAATATGCTTAGTGGCAGCAATGAAAAATACTTCATCGTCCGCTTCTATTACCGTGGTGCCCAGTGGTTTTATAGCTTTACCTTGGCGATAAATTGCTGCTACACGGGTTTCTACATTCGGAATATGCTCTTTTAAAGCAGAAAGCGCATAACCCACTAATAAGCCACCGTAGTAAGCTTTTACAGCCACAAGAGAGAGCATGCCATCGGCAAATTGCAGCACTTGCAACGCGCCTGGGTAATCTATTAAACGGCGAATATATTTGGTAACAAGTGCTTCGGGGGCAATATAGTGATCAACCGGGAGGTCATCGTTATGAAATAGCTTTTCGCGGTATTTTAAATATTGCTCTGATCGGATACGGGCTATTTTAGTTGGCGTATTAAAAATACTATACGCGACTTGGCACGCCACCATATTGACTTCATCTGAGCTGGTTACCGCAATAATCATGTCGGCGTCTTCAGCACCTGCACGTCTAAGCACATCTGGGTGAGCACTGTGCCCCGTGACCCCTTGTAAGTCGTACTTATCTTGTAGCTCTCGTAAGCGGTTGCCGTCTATATCAACAACGGTTATTTCGTTTTGTTCGCCAACTAAGTTTTCAGCAAGCGTACCACCGACTTGTCCGGCACCGAGTATGATTATTTTCATTATTTACCCGAATTACTGTTTAATTAAAAAAATAGCCATTTACTGTTTAATAAATGGCTATTGAGTGTACGGCTATTAGGCTTTTTTAACTAGCTTAGCGTAATAAAATCCGTCGCTTTCACCTGGTAGTAATTGTAAACCAGGGTTGGTAACTGTGTCGTTGTCGTGCAGTGGTATATGCTCAACGTCACTATTATTAGCTAAAAATTTAGCGACTTGCTGTTGGTTCTCTTGCGGCAGTACCGAACAGGTTGCGTATATCATTGTGCCGCCTGGTTTTAGTAGCGGCCAAATGCTATTGAGTATATCGCTCTGTAGTGTAGCTAAATCTTCAATGTCTGATGCGCGGCGAAGCCATTTTATATCTGGGTGGCGGCGTATAACACCGGTTGCCGAACAAGGGACATCTAATAAAATGCGGTCAAACTGTTGCTCATCCCACCAGGTGTGTGGCTGCGAAGCGTCTGCACATTGTAGGTCTGCGCCTAAGCCGATACGGGTTAAATTTTGTTTAACACGTTCTAGGCGAGTGGCGTCACTATCAAGTGCTAATACTTCTGCATCGGCAAGCTCTAATATATGACATGTTTTACCACCAGGTGCTGCACAGGCATCTAAAATGTATTCATCAGCTTGAGGTGCTAAAAAGCGTGCGGCTAATTGCGCTGCGGCGTCTTGTACAGAGCAGGCACCCACATCAAATTCTGGCAACGAAAATACATCACGCGGCTTAGCTAGTTTAATACCATCAACAAACTCAGGGTTTAACGTGTGCTCTATATCGTTAGCCGTTAACATCTCGCTGTATTGTTGCGTGCTGTATTGGGCTTGATTGACACGTAACCACATAGGGGCTTGTTGTTGGTTTTCTTCAAGAAGCGCTTCCCAGTTGTCTGGGTAGGCAGCTTGCACTTGTTTAATAAACCAATTTGGATGGTTATATAAACACACTGGTATTTGCCTGGCTTTTTCTTCAAGCTCGCTTTGTTGGCGCTGAAAACTACGCAAAATAGCGTTGATTAAGCCTTTTAAGCCTAATGCACGCATTTGGCCAAGGGCATTAACGGTTTCAGAAATGGCGGCATGCGGTGGCACGCGCATATGCTGCAGCTGATAGATACCGACATACAACAAAAACTGAAAAATACGACGCTTACCTTTAAGTGGCTGCTCTACTAAATGTTGGCAGTAGTTTTCAAGGCTAGGTAGGTAGCGCAACACGCCGTAACAAATTTGCTGTAATAGCGCTTTGTCTTTAGGGGGCAGGCCTTGGCTGGCAAATGGTAGCTCTTGATTTAGTGAAGCGCCTTTATCAACCACGTTATATAAAGTTTCAGCGGCAAGCGCACGTACGTTTTGAACATTACTCATTGTTTTCGCCTAATACGGTGCCAGGAGTTACCCAGTCACTGCGACCGTTTAAAAAGTCGCTAATTGCCATTGGTTTTTTACCTTGGGGTTGCAGCTGTGTAATACTTAATGCCTGCTTGCCACACGCCACTACAATGCCGTTTTTATCGCTTGATAAAACAACGCCCGCAGGGCCTGTTTGCTCAACGACTGAGGCTTGGTAAATTTTTACGTTGTGCTCACCCATTTGAGTAAAACACACTGGCCATGGATTAAACGCACGAATATTACGCTCAATTTGTACGGCATCCATCGTCCAATCAATATTTGCTTCCTCTTTTGAAAGCTTTTTAGCGTAATTTGCCAGCTCGTCGTTTTGCGGCTCTGCTATAAGCTCGCCATTGGCTAACTTATTAATGGTTTGAACAAGTGCTCCGGGACCAAGTTTAGCCAGTTTAGTGTATAAACTGGCACTGGTTTCATCCGCAGCAATAGGGCAGCGGCTAATGTGCAGCATGTCGCCGGTATCAAGCCCTTCATCCATTTGCATTATGGTTACGCCGGTATCTTCATCGCCAGCCCAAATTGCGCGCTGTATAGGCGCAGCACCGCGCCAGCGCGGTAAAATAGAGCCATGCACATTTAAGCACCCTAAGCGTGGTGCCTCTAAAATGGCTTTTGGTAAAATTAAGCCATAAGCCACCACAATCATGATATCGGCATTTAAGCTTTTAAGCTCAGTGAGTGCGTCTTCATTTTTTAATGATTGTGGCTGAAAAACAGGTAGCTCATGTTCAAGCGCAAGCGCTTTTACTTCACTGGCTTTTAACTTTTTACCACGCCCAGCAGGGCGATCTGGTTGGCTGTAAACTCCAACAATTTGGTGTTCGCTTTGAATTAACGCTTGTAGGTGACGAGCGGCAAAGTCCGGCGTACCGGCAAATATAATGCGTAGTGGTTTTGTCACTGAGTTTTCCTAAGGTGCTTATTACTTCGCGGCAAATTTAGCTTCTTTTTCAAGCTTTTTGCGAATACGTTGACGCTTTAATGGTGATAGGTAATCAATAAATAGTTTACCTTGTAAGTGATCTAGTTCGTGTTGAATACAAATAGCTAATAGCTCATCTGCATCTAGTACAAATTCTTCACCATTTTCGTTAAGAGCAGCAACGGTTACGGTTTCAGCACGGTCTACTTTTGCGTAAGAGTTAGGCACTGATAAACAGCCTTCTTCGCTAATTGTTGCACCATCTTTTTTAATAATTTGTGGGTTAATTAAAACCAGTGGTTCGTCGCGTTCTTCTGATACGTCGATCACCACAATACGTTGATGAATATCAACCTGTGTAGCAGCTAGCCCAATGCCGTTTTCATCGTACATTGTCTCTAGCATGTCTTTTACAATTTGGCGAACGTTGTCATCAACCTGTGCAACTTCTTTTGCTACCGTACGTAAACGCTCATCTGGAAATCTTAAAACTTCTAACCTAGCCATAGTTACCTTTTTACACTTGTGCTTAATTTAGGGTATTGTATGCTCTTATTTTAGCCATTCGCGTTCCCCTTTAACAGGTTTTGGTCAATAATAATGAAAAAACAATACAAGGAAGCCCAATGAAATCTCAATTGGCTGCAATTATGTTTGCACTAAGTACTGCTTTTCCTGCAGTCGCTGATGTTTTACAAATAAAAAAAGATGCTCCAAAACAATATGTTGTAAAAAAAGGCGATACCCTTTGGGATATTTCCGGCATTTATTTAGAAGAACCATGGCTGTGGCCAGAGTTGTGGCAAATGAACCCGCAAATAGATAACCCGCATCTAATTTACCCAGGCGATGCACTCGCGTTAGTGTACGACGCCGACGGTAACCCGCGTTTGGTGATTAATAAAGCGTACAGAAAGTTATCGCCGCAAGGGCGTATTACACCAAAAGGTAATAACGCCATCACCACTTTGCCACTTGAAATAATTAAACCTTATTTAAGCTATGAGCAAGCGATTAACAGCGATGACATAGATGATAAGCCTTATATTTTAGGGGCAAACGAAAATACTAAAACGCAAACTCTCGGGCATATTTTATACGTTAAGGGCGATTTAAAAGTACATAAAGCGTATGCTATTTATCACAAAGGCGAACCTTACATAGATACACAAACCGGTGAAGAGCTAGCCACTCGCGCTACTTATGTCGGTATGGCTCGTGCATTTAGAACGGGCGATGAAAGCAATGGCGTACCATCGTCTTTACGGGTTGAGTCAGTTAAACAAGAAATACAACAAGGCGATTTTTTACTCCCTGCTATGCAAGGGCAAATGTTACCAGCGTACTTTAATATGCATCGTCCTAAGCAAAGTGTATCAGGCAGTGTTATTGACTCTCCGCGCCAAGTAAGAGAATTCAGCACAATGGATGTAGTGGTGCTAAACTTAGGTGCTGAGCAACAAATTGAAGTTGGTCATATCCTCGATTTAGAACGCCAATCACCCACTGTTATTGATGGCCCTCGAGGACCGCGTTATCCAGAGGATTCGAGCAAATTTGAAAAGCTTTTATCTGATGCAGGTGAATTATTTGGCAGCGAGCCAGATGAAGACACCACAACATGGACAATGCCACACGAAAAAGTGGGTGAGTTAATTGTATTTAAAGTGTATGACAAAGTGAGTTATGCATTAATAACAAAAAATCAGCACCCAATTCGCGTTGGAGATAGTGTAGTAATTCATTAAGTTGTAGCGAGTCGGTGCTCTAGGAGAGAGCATGGATCAGTCATCTGGCAAGCTAGCCCACTGGCTTGCCTTTTATATGTGTAAAGGCTTAGGTATTAAAACACTGTTAGCCTTATCACATACTCACCCCCTCGAATCATTATTTGATTTAAACCAAAGTGAATTACAACAGCTTGGCCTTACCCAAAACCAAGCCTGCAACTTACTCAATACCAATTGGCAGCAAGTAAACCATTACGAGCAACAAATACAGCAGCTTAATATTACAGTGGTGTGTATTTTTGATGCGCTATACCCAAACGAGCTAAAACACATAGCCAGTGCCCCTTTACTGTTATTTTGTAAAGGCGATATATCGCTGTTATCTAGTCCGCAAGTGGCCATTGTTGGTAGTAGAAACGCGACCCCTACGGGGCTCGCAATAGCCTCGGAGCTTGCTTATCAGCTTACTTTAGCCGGTATTACTGTTACCTCGGGCATGGCGCGGGGAATTGATGGTGCCGCGCACAAAGGCGCATTGGCCAATAATGGCAAAACAATTGGTGTATTAGGGACTGGGGTTGATATTTACTACCCCAAACGCCATAAATTATTAACAGACCAAGTATTAGAGCATGGCTTATTAATAAGCGAGTTTTTACCGGGTACCGCCGCTAATGCGCATAACTTTCCACGCAGAAACCGTATTATATCTGGGCTGTCTTTAGGCGTGGTTATTGTAGAGGCTGAAATTAAAAGCGGTTCGTTGATCACGGTACGTTACGCTATTGAACAAAATAAAGAAGTGTTTGCAGTACCGGGCTCTATTAAAAACCCTTTATCGCAAGCGAGTCACTTTTTAATAAAGCAGGGCGCTAAGTTAGTCGAAAATGTAACAGATATTTTAGATGAGGTGAGCTTTTCTTATCAAAGCGGTCTATATAATAAAGAGGAGCCTGTAAACAAACAGTCACAGTGTGAGGTGTTAAATAGTATAGGGTATGAGGTAACCAGTGTTGATGAAATTGTACGTCGCGCCAAGTGGCCAATTGATAAAGTGCTGGCAAGGTTGCTCGATTTAGAGTTAGACGACGAAATAGAGCGAGTGTTAGACGGGTATATAAAGCTAAGCACAGGAAGGTAATATGTTTGATATTCTCATGTATCTTTTTGAAAACTACATTCACAGTGAAGCCGATATTTATATTGAAGAAAACGAGCTTACCGATGAATTACTTCGCGCGGGCTTTAATAAGACCGAAATTTATAAAGCGTTAAACTGGCTTGAACAATTGGCCGATTTACAACGCAGCGACGAGTCGCCCTACTTAATTACAAAGCCTCACCAAGCAATGCGCATTTTTACCGATAGCGAATGCAAAATGTTAAACGTTGAATGCCGTGGCTTTTTGATGTTTTTAGAGCAAATAAGGGTGGTTAACAGTGTAACCCGTGAAATGGTTATGGACCGCCTTGCCGCATTAGATAAACCCTATATTTCGCTCGACGACTTAAAGTGGGTGGTGCTTATGGTGTTATTTAACGTACCTGGCTCAGAAGAGGCTTACGAGCAGATGGAAGACCTTATATTTGACGAACCCACCGAACTTCTACATTAAAATTGTATGCCAAACCACTTAAACATATATGCACAGCTTGTATCTTTAAGTGGTTTGGGTATATTAGGCGAAAATTCAGCAACCCGTTAGGAACCTCATGAGTAAAATCGACCATTCGCTTTTCTCGGCGGATAAACACGCCTTAGAAAAAGAATACGAAGTCTGCCCACAATGTGGTTCTGAATTAGTGATCCGTAACTCTAAAACAGGTCCGTTTTTGGGTTGTGCTAGTTACCCTAAATGCGACTTTATTCGTCCATTAGCGCATCACGACAGCAACGAGATAAAGGTTCTTGAAGATTCAGCCTGCCCACAGTGCACAAAACCGCTGGTGGTTAAAAACGGCCGTTATGGCATGTTTATTGGCTGTACAGGGTACCCTGAGTGTCATTATATCGCCCACGATGACGAACCTAATAATAACGATGATGAATTACCTGGGTGTCCTAAATGTAAAAAAGGGCAGCTAGTTGCACGCAGCAATAAATTTGGTAAAACGTTTTACTCATGCGATTGTTACCCAAGCTGTAAATATACTCTAAATAACAAACCCATAGCCAAACCATGCCCTAAGTGCGATTGGCCGCTTGTTATAGAGAAAAAAATGGCCAATGGTACTGTGCTACAGTGCCCACAAAAAAGTTGCCTGCATAAACTTACCACTACTGATTAATATAAATTTCTGGAGCATATTTTGTCAGACCTTTCTACATTGCCTACGGCTATATCTTGCTTAGAGCAAGGTGAAGTTATTTTATATCCTACTGAAGCTGTCTATGGCTTAGGGTGTGATCCAGATAATCAGCAAGCTGTTGAGAAGTTGCTAGAAATAAAACAGCGCCCCGTTGAAAAGGGCCTTATTTTAATCGCCGATAACTACGGCCAGTTATTAAAGTATGTTGACGATGTAAAGCTGCCAATGGACAAACGCGCTGATATTTTTTCTAGTTGGCCCGGTGCTATTACTTGGGTAATGCCTGCAGCTAAAAATACGCCTAAATGGTTAACTGGGCAGTTTGATACGATTGCAGTACGGGTTACTGATCATCCAAGTGTTAAGCGCTTATGCCAGCAATTAGGCAAGCCTCTTGTCTCCACTAGTGCTAATTTAACCGGACAGCCAACCGTAACAAGTATTGAACAAGCCAAGCAGCAATTTGCAGATAAGGTAGGCTGTTACATTGATGAGCCTTTAGGGGGCAACATGCAGCCAAGCACAATTAAAGATGCCATGACCGGCAAAGTATTTAGAGGTTAATATGCAAAGCGAATTATTGGAACAAGTAAAAGCGTATTTTATGGCTTTGCAAGACACCATTTGCCAAGGTTTAGAGCAGGCCGATGGCAGTGCAAAATTTGTAGAAGATAGCTGGCAACGTGCCGAAGGCGGTGGCGGGCGTACGCGTGTTACCACTAACGGCAATGTAATAGAGCAAGGCGGCGTTAACTACTCGCATGTGTTTGGTGCATCTATGCCGGGCTCTGCGACCGCTCATAGGCCTGAGCTTGCAGGGCGAAGCTTCCATGCATGTGGCGTTTCATTAGTTATTCATCCAAAAAACCCACATGTTCCTACAAGTCATGCCAATGTGCGCTTTTTTATAGCTGAAAAAGAAGGCGAAGAGCCTATTTGGTGGTTTGGCGGAGGGTTTGACTTAACGCCTTTTTACCCCGTTTTTGAAGATGTACAGCATTGGCACCAAGTCGCACACGACATTTGTGCACCATTTGGTGAACAAGTGTATCCAAAATACAAAACGTGGTGTGATGAATATTTTTACCTAAAACATCGCGACGAAACACGCGGTGTAGGCGGCTTATTTTTTGATGACTTAAACGAGCTAGGGTTTGAGCAGAGCTTTGCATTTATGCAATCGGTTGGTAATGGCTTTTTGGATGCGTACTTACCTATTATTGAGCGTCGTAAAAATGATGAATACACGCAACAGCAGCGCGACTTTCAATTGTATCGCCGCGGTCGTTACGTAGAATTTAACCTTGTGTGGGATAGAGGTACTCTATTTGGCTTACAAAGCGGTGGGCGCACAGAGTCTATATTAATGTCGATGCCGCCACTGGCGCGTTGGGAATACAATTATAAGCCCGCGCCCGACAGCGCAGAGGCTAATTTGTATCAATACTATTTACGTCCACAAGAGTGGCTAAGCACTAAACCTACTGATTTGATAGCCAGAGAGTGGCAGTTATAAATATTAAATTAAGGTAGGGGCTGTTTAATCCGCAAAGCTCAACAAACCCTAATAAAAGGCGCTTAACAGCGCCTTTTTGCTAATTAGTTACAATTAGTGCTCATTGATCATATGGGTGGCAAGTTGTCCAAAAGATTGCTTTAACCCTTCGCGCAGTAGGGGGTTGTCTACTTCTATATCGAGCGTTTTATTCATGCAATACATCCACTGATCGCGCAGGTCTTTATTTATAGTAAAAGGCATATGGCGTTTGCGCAGCATAGGTTGTCCATGTTTTTCAGTAAATAGGTTAGGGCCGCCTAACCAACCCGATAAAAACTCAAAAAACACTTGGCGAATTCTATCTAATGGCAGAGGATGCATATCATATAATGGTTTGGCGTATTCATCGCTGGCCATTATGTCGTAGAATCTATTAGCAATAGCACGGGTACCTGCTTCTCCACCAATAATTTCATACGGTGTTTTCTCAGGAGTGGGCGCTGGTTGCTCAGGAGCTGGTTTAGATTTTGAAAAAAGTCGTTTAATCATATTACTTATCATCGTTAATAGGCAGTGTACAACTGCAAAGAGGTTGCTTTAAAATGGACAAATATGCGGTTTTTGGAAATCCAATCAAACATTCAAAATCCCCCGCGATACATAAACAATTTGCTGTATCTTTGGGTGAGCAAATCGACTACCGCGCAATATTAGCACCTATCGATCACTTTGAAAAAACAGTAACCACCTTTTTTGAGCAAGGCGGAATAGGTGCCAACGTTACTATGCCATTTAAAGAGCAAGCGTATGCCATGGCTGATGAACTCACCCCACTTGCTAAAATTGTTGGTGCAGTTAATACACTTAAAAAACGCGATGATGGCACTTTATTAGGCGATAACACCGATGGCGTGGGCTTTGTTAATGATTTACTTGCCAATGAAGTGACAATTACCAATAAGCGTATTTTAATTATTGGTGCTGGCGGTGCAGCAAGAGGGGTGATACTACCGCTACTTGAGCATAATCCAGCTGAAATAACGATTGTTAATCGCACGGCAAAAAAAGCGCAAGACTTAGCGCAACTATTTGCTGAATATGGCAAGGTAACAGGCTATGGGTTTGATACATTACCAGTAAGCAATTACTCACTTATCGTAAATTCTACCTCTAGCAGTATGAACAACGAGTTACCAGCACTTGACAAAAAACACCTAAGTCAGTGCGCAGTGGCATACGATATGTTTTACTCACAGCAAAATACCGTATTTATGAACTGGGTTGCAGAGCATAATAACCACGCTAAGCTGTTAGATGGCAGTGGTATGTTAGTAGGCCAAGCCGCACAGTCATATTATGTATGGCGTAATAAAATGCCCGCCATACTTCCTGTTGTTAAAGCACTAAAACAAGGCATGCTTAAATGAATCAAGCCATACAGTTTATAGATAGACTCGAGTTTAGAGAACCTTCCCACCAACTAGTCTTTTTCGCACAAGTAACAGGGATGCTGGTGGAGTGTATTATAGATTTACGAAAGCTAGGGCTTCAAGATGAAAGCCACGCAACGCAGCATTTTGATAAATACCGGTTTGATTACGAAGAATGTGCCGAGCAACTTATAGAAGATGAAACTTATAACTCGGCAGGGCAGATAGAAGTGAATCTAGTTGATCTCTGCTAAATACTCGTCTTTTAATTGCACATAGTTATCTGCCGATATTTTTAAAAAGGCAAGCTCTTGCTCTGTTAATGGGCGGGCTTGCTTTACTGGACTACCAACATATAAATAACCAGACTCCAATCGTTTATTTGGCGGTACTAATGAACCCCCACCAATAATAACGTCGTCCTCTACTATTACATTATCCATTACAATAGCGCCCATACCGACAAGTATACGATTTCCAAGCGTACATCCATGCAGCATCACCTTGTGTCCTACTGTCACATCATCACCAATAATAAGTGGGTAACCATCTGGGTTACTTTTAGTCGCGCGTGATAAATGAAGAACACTACCGTCTTGTATATTTGTACGTTCACCAATACGTATATAGTTAACATCTCCTCGCGCTGCCACTAAAGGCCATACGCTACAGTGGTCACCAATCGTAATATCTCCTACCAAAACAGACGACTCATCAACATAAACAGACGAATTAAAAGAGGGAGTCACACCTTTATAAGAACGGATAGCCATATATATACCTTTTAAATACCAGTTATAGTCGTTTGAGTGTAACAGCAACACTTAAATATAGGCCAGAAAAGGCCTGTTTTGATTATAAAACTACCAGTTATAGAGGGTTTAGTTCACATATTGACCGAACAGTGCTTTTTTTTGGTTTTTCTTCAAAAAAGTGCTTGCGTAAAAATCTGTTCTCCCTATAATGCGACCCCACTGAGACGGGGAACGCCAACGCATAGCGAGGCAAGAGCTGCTCACAGAGTTAAGTAAAACTTTGGTTTTAAATCTTCTAAAAAGAAAGTTTAAAATTAAGTGTTGACTCGAAAAATAAAGGATGTATTATACGCATCCCTAGCGACAACGTCGCAACGTTCTTTAACAATATAAAGCAATCATCTGTGTG
>NZ_JAQREK010000023.1:0-50353 GCF_028599265.1 Pseudoalteromonas sp. Angola-4
TGGACAATGCCAATCCATAATTGGAATCTGACATTGTCGCAATTGGCCATCCACTTCGAAGGTAGGTTAGATGGTGTGCTAGATATTTAGCAACTTAGGCTGACACAGAATTCTGAACGCTCTCTTTTTAGGTTGCATATCCAAGTATATTTTAAAGGCATTGTACATATCCTCAGACATTAAACTTTCTTGAATATGTTTGCTTGAATTTAAGCATTTTGATGAAGGAAATGCCTTAATAACATTGTTGATATATAAACCCTTGTCACCCTCAGCTACATTTAATACCGAGTTAAAGTTAATTGTAATACCAGTTGAAATGATATTAACTTTACCGTTTATATGCAGAGTCGATACTAAATATGCTGAGGGCCTTTTAGTCACATCTTGGTTTATGTAGTGAGTTATGAGTTCACTTTTTTTGTAGGTACATCCTTTTGTTAATTCTAAAATAAGGTCGTGTTCAATAAGTTTAGTAACAGCCGTTTTTGCCTCTATATTTTTTAATCCGCATGCATTAGCTATGGTCGGTACCGAAAAGTTTTCGACGTGCCCAAACTTATCTTGGTTTAGTACGAAGAAACTCCATACTATTTTTACAGGCACCCTAAAGTCTTTCCCCTCTATTTTTGATAGCATTTCGTTCGGTATTAATTTACTCATTTCGATAGATTCATTGAAGATAAAATTGTAACAATCCTTAGGTCGTCCCCGGTTAAAGTGCTCAACTTTGAGTTTTGAAATGGCATCGATGTTTAGTAGTTCACCTACAACTACATTAAATTTATTGTATGGACATCCTCGTTCAATGAAGTCAGTTTTAGATAATTCATCTCCAATAGTCTTATCCACAATTAAACCAATTAGAACCCATTTTGAATGTGCTGATAAACTTGTGGTTAAGGTGAAAAATTCATTCATTTAACTTATTTCTCATGAAATACATATACCAACTAGTAGAGCAGTTTAATGAATATAATACAATAACAGGGTGTTATTTCGTTAAATAAATATAATATCTAAATTAGAGTTTAGTTAGGGTTAAGTTAAGCCTTAAATTGGTGTTATGGTAAAATCTTACTAGCGGTGATTAAGTATCTAAATGAGATGTTAAATTTCAAAGAAATATTTGCTAACTAATAGGTATTACATTACTGTCTTGGGTGAAACCTACATACACTAAAGCCCAAGGAAGAACTAATGAGGGATTGGATTGATAGCAAGAAAATTTTGACTTGGGTCAAGGAAGATAACGAAGATTTACGTAACTGGCTAGCATGGCGCTATGGCAGTTATAGTAATTATTTTAAATTCCCAGATTCAACATTAGATAGCTTTATTAGAGATGAAATAAAACGTATAAGTGATAATAATAAAGATAGTCAAAAAGTTAACCTTGATAAGCTCTATAAAGCTTGGAAAAGCTATGAAAGAGGCTTAAAAAATACATCTAATAAAGTGTGTAAACTTCAGCTTGAGGTATCCAAATCAGCTCGTGGTAAACTACAAACTTTAAGTGAGGCCGATGGAATTTCACAATCTAAATATATTGAGAAATTGATTACTTACGCTCATAAAAACCCTAAGCTGATTTCCAAAAATTCAAAAGTACAAGAGCAATACACACTTAACCAGAGAACTTTTGATGATAGCACTGAGATTAAAGCCATAAGAGAAGACTTATCGACTATTGATGATAAGATTACTAGGTTATTGTCTGCTTTGGGAGAGTAGGGCAAGCTGAGTTTTTTCGACCGCTTTGGTTATTTTTAAAGATAAATAGCTTTTAGTATACCTATTAGTATTCCTTGATTTTATTTTTAAAGGTATTGTTGTTTTTAACCAATGGTTTATTAGTTTTCCATGAATCCCTCTTCCCCATCATTCTTGAACCCAGTTATTGAATATCAATAACTGGGTTTTTTAATGCCTGCTGCCCAAACCTTAGTTATGCGCTAATAGGCATGTATTTAGTGGGTAATCTCAATCGGCTCTTAAAGTCGTCCCTTTAAATACGTGATATGTTATAAGCCCCGAATTTATTGGTACTCAAATAACGCGTTTTCCCATTCTTGAATGATTATTTGGCGCTTCATCTGATCGTCTATCACTAATATTTCTATGCCAAGGGGGACGGGGCGCAGCTGACCTTCTGATATATCAAGTAAATGTTTTTGTTTAATTCTTACTTCGTTATTTATTGGCTCAAAATTAGTAAAGTTGGCCATGTCTGTTTGTCCTTGTACAGACACTAAGTAATCAATAAACAGCTGTGCGCCAATTACATTTTTAGCATGTTTAGGAATAATGGCACTGCGCATAATAACCGAGGTGTAGTCTTTAGGTTGCACCACAATAATATTAGGGTGCTGCGCCGCCCATGTGCGCGCATAAGAGCTTAATATGTTATAGCCAACAGTGAGCTCTCCCGTTGAAAGTGCCTTAAGGATGTCGGCGCTGCGTCTAAATACACGCGTGCTGTGATAGCCAAATGATTCAAGCATTCGGCCATAGCTTGAGCTTTGCTCGCGGTCATGAGCCCACAGCAAATAGCCTATGCCCACTTGAGTAATATCGTAAATGCCAATGCGGCCTTTAATTTGCTCACTGCGCCTACGAATTAGCTCTAATAATTCGTTGCGGCTACTTGGTGCGACCTCTTCACCTAAAAATTCTTTATTAAATGCAATTACCGCTGTTTCATAGGTAAAGCCAAATACTTCATTTCGCCATTTAGCCCATGCAGGAAGCTTATTTGTTTGCTCAGAGCTATAAGGCTGTGCGTAACCGTCGTTAACTAACTTTACCTGCAAGTTCATTGCTGAACTTAATAATACGTCGGGCGGGTTTTTAACGTCGGCTAAAAATTCGCTATACACTTCGAAAGTACTCAGCTCGTAGTAGTCAATTTGTACAAAAGGGTATTTTTTTTGAAAGGCCGATAAAAAAGGGGCAATTTCCATTTTATCAGCGCCGCCATATATTTTAAGCACAGATTTATTTTCGCTTTGTGCCGGAAATACTAAAGGGGTTTTTGCAGCAACGAATGGCGAGTCTACAAAGCACGTAAAAACAACGGCAATATAAATCAGCGATAAAAGTTTCAATGTTCGTCCTCGGTCAGCATTAGCGGAAAGTTTATTTCAAAAATAAGCCCCGACGGGCTGTTATCAAGCAGCTTAATAGCAGCGTTATGATGCTCTGCTACCTCCTTTGCAATGCTTAAGCCTAGGCCGCTGCCGGCACGTGGGTCGCCTTTACTTTTGTAAAACCGCTCAAACACATGCTGTTTTTGCGCATCGGGTACACCTACGCCTTGATCAGCCACGCATAATCGGGCTATGTAACCACTGTCTGTACTGTGAAGCTCGGTAGACACATTTACTTCTTTGTTTTGCGGGCTAAATTTAATCGCGTTTTCTAAAATGTTGCGTAGCATTTGGCTAAGTGCAAACGAATCACCATTGATCATTAAGTTATCATCACCTTGATATGTGATGATCACGCCGCGTTGAATCGCCGATACCGCAACATCTCTACACACAGACTTTACCAGCTCCGGCAACGAAAGCGTTATTAAAGGCTGGCTATGAAAGCGGTGCGCAAGAGTGGCTTGGTTTAACAGTTGCGTAACGGTGCTGTCGAGTAAATCTGTTGAATATAAAACACGATTTAACTGCTCTGTTCTTATTTTTTCATCGCTTTCTTCAATGGCATTTTGCGCCTGGCTTTTAAGGCCTGCAAGAGGCGTTCTTATTTGATGGGCCACTTCGCCAGTAAAGCGCTTTAAATGATTAAGCGAGACTTCTAATTGCGATATAAAATGGTTAATGGTTGAAATTAAATCGGCCATTTCTTTGGGGACCGACATATCAATAGGGCGTAGATCAGTGGGGGAGCGCCGACGTATTTTTTTATTTATGCTGTAAATAGGGCGCAAAATTTGATTCACTCCCAGTAATATAAGCACAATAGCTATTACAAACGTTAAAATAACCATTTGTATTACATTTAAATTCATTTCATAGGCGAGCTGATCGCGTGCTTGGGTGGTTTGGCCTATTAAAATATTTACATCAAACGATTCACCCACTTCATAAAGCTTATCTGAGAGTAAAATAAAGCGGTAGTTTTCGCCTTTGTAATCACCTTCCCAAAATTGTATTAGTAGGTTATCTCGCGGGTCATACTCTGCACGTTGCCACTGGGTGTCGGCTTTTTGTAAAATGTGTTGATATAAGCCATTGTAACCGGTTAAGTGCTCGCCTTGATTTTGTGTTATTTGATACACCAATCTGTCATTTGAGGCCATCGAGAGAGTTTCGAATGTAGCACTGGGTAAATCAACAATAATTTCGTGGTAATCAATGTGGGTATTTTCAAAAATTTGTAAAGCAGCACTGGCAAGTAGTCTATCGTATGAAATTTGGGCGGCGTTTTTACTGTAATTATTAGCCATAAAATAGGTTATAAGTGTAATTATAACCATTAAAGCAATGGTTATTGTAAGCAGCTGTCGGCGAATTGAGGGGAGGGTTTTGCTACTCATTCGGCTCTGCTAAAAGATAGCCTAAACCACGCAGTGTTTTTATATCAACACTGCTATTTACCAGCTTTTTACGAAGCCTTGCTACGTAGGTTTCTATGGCGTTGGGGCTAGGGGAGTCGTCAAACGAATATAAGTGATCGAGTAACTCATCTTTATTAAGCACTTTGCCTTGATGCGTTAAAAATATTTCTAGTAACCTAAATTCTCGTTGTTTTAAGTCAACAAGTTCTTTAGCAATAGTGACCGTGCATGATTTTCGGTCAAAATCGAGATTGCCATAACTAATAATGTCTTTACCTAGGCCTTGGTTACGCCTAAGTAGGGCGCGGCAACGGGCTTCTAATTCGCCAAAATCAAAGGGTTTAGTGAGGTAGTCGTCGGCGCCTAAGTCGAGTAATTCTATGCGGTGCTCTACTTGAGCGCGTGCCGTTAAAATTAATACAGGCGTATTTGATGAGCGAGCCCTGAGCTTTTTTAATATTTGCTCACCGTTTAAATTGGGCAAGTTCAAATCAAGTAAAATAAGGTCGTACTCATGGCGTTTTAACAGCGAATTAGCCACATCACCACTGGTTACAAGGTCTATACCTTGGCCCATTTTGGTGAAACGTTGGCAAATTGCTTCTCCTAACACTTCGTCGTCTTCAACTGCTAAAATTCTCATTAAGCACACCCGCAAAGTCGCAATTAAAAAATATAATTTTAAGTTGTGCAAGACACTAAACAATTACTGCAACGTTTACAATACGCAAATACCTTCGTTTATAGCAAGATAAGCTATAGTTTTAATTTAATAGCTAAAAATACAATTGCCTAAAATGTAATTATCTTGTGACAGGTTTGTGACAGGTTTACCGTGTAAATTGCAACATGAATAAACTGATACACACTACACACAACTATAAATTTAATTAAACAAGGTAGCGGAGACAACTATGGCTCAACGGTTCTCTAAAATATTTGCAGTAACAGGCGCAGTATTAACTTGTGTTTCTATTCCTTCGTACGCTTCTTTTAATGGGCTTACAGAGCAAGACGAATTTAATATTAAGCTAAGGTCAATTTACTTTGACCGCGATTACGATAACGACGCCAGCGACGACTCAACGTTTGCACAAGGCATAGAGCTCAATTATCAATCGGGCTATTTTAATGACTTAATTAGCATGGGTGTCTCTACTTATACCGTACTTAATTACAACTCAACCGGCAGCGCACAAAATAATATTTTACCCGCAGGGGATGAAAAAGGCGGCGTTGACGATAGTTTTTCTAAATTTGGTCAATATTTTATCGACGTTAAACTTGGCGACAATGGCCATGTAAAAATAGGCGGGCAAAAAACCAAAAGCATGTTGTTAAAAAGCTCGGGTAGCCGCGCAATTCCCAATACTTTTAGAGGCGTATTTGGTGACTACAAGTTTGGCAATACCAAAGTATATGGTTACGCCTACGATAAATGGAGCCGCCGCCACGACGACAAGTGGGAAGATTTTTCTACCGACCAGTCAGATAACGGCGCAATTAGTGTTATTTGGGGTGTGGGCGCAAGCTACAAAAAAGACGCGCTAAAAATAGACGCAGAGTATTTAAATTCTCATGACTACTTATCAAAGCTTGGGCTTAAAGGCAGTTACGCTATAAAGCTCGATCAAAGTAAGTTAACCCTTTCAAGTGGCGTATTTACCTCACAAGACGATGGCGATTTATTTGTAACCGGCGCAGAGGGTGGCGATTTAGATGATGAAGATGCACTCGGTGCTGTTTCAGGCGTTACTAAAAGTGAAAACGATGGTTTTGCCTATTACCTAGATGCCAATTGGAAAAAAGATATTTGGACACTAGGCGCCGCATTTACCAAAGTGAACGATGCCTGGATTGAAGATAACTTTAGTGGCGATCACGGGACTAACCCGTTTCCCACGCGCTCATTAATTGGTGCCGATTTAACAAACCAAAATGAGGCAACCTGGCAGGCTCGCTTAGGCATTGATCTAAAAGCAGTGGCACCGGGTTTGACCACAAAGTTTTATTACACCAGCGGCAGCGATGCAGAAAATTCAAGCTTAGGTAAAGCAGGTGGCACAGCCGATGAAAAATATTGGGCCATTGATACACGCTACAAAGTAGCGGCTGTAAAAGGCTTAAGCCTACGTTGGTTATTTTTAGATTACACCACAGATGAAACTGGCAGTGTTGATGGTGTAAAAGGAGACAGAGCAGATCACCGTGTATATGTAGATTACACCATTAAGTTTTAAACGCCCCCTTCGATTGGCTTTTAACGCGCAGCATGAGAATGCTGCGCGTTTTTTAATGTTTAAAAGTTATTTTTTAATCAATTTTTATTTCGTGACAGGTTAGTGACAGTTTGGCTCCTTACTCTTAAAAAAAGGGCAACGTTTTGATAACGACGTTACTTGTTTTTAATTGCATTGAAAGGGCGAAACGATGAACTCAACACACGCTACACCTCAGTTAAAACCTACGCCGAGAGCCATTCACTTTCGTGCAAATAGCCACCAAACAGCCACGGCTGCTAGTGCAACAAGTAATACTAATTTTGCCCCTCAACCTTTGCAAAGTAAGCAAGAGCAAGTGCAAGAGTGCGTGGTTATTTTAAGTAATAACTAACCCGTTACTGCTCATTTAAATTGATTTAGAAGCTGGATTATTATGACTATTCAAAAAAAAATACCTTGTGTCATTATGCGAGGCGGAACGTCTCGCGGGACATATTTTTTAGCCAACGATTTACCGAGAGAGTGGGATAAACGCAAAGAAATTTTAACAGCAGCTATGGGCTCAGGCGATCCACTGCAGGTAAATGGCGTTGGTGGAGGAAACTCACTAACCAGTAAAGCGGCCATTATTTCACGCTCAACCGACCCCGATGCAGACATTGATTACTTATTTGCGCAAGTTGCCATTGAGCAAAATGAAGTCGATATAACCCCTTCGTGTGGCAATATTTTATCAGGTGCAGCACCTCTGGCAATTGAATACGGATTGGTTACTGCAAACGACGGTGAAACAACGGTACGGGTTAAAAATGTAAATACCAATACCCTGATTGAAGTTGTGGTACAAACGCCTAACGGCTTTGTAGAGTACGAAGGTGATGCCACCATTGATGGCGTTCCAGGCTCTGGAGCGCCTATTTTACTTAAGTTTTTTGATGTGTGTGGCACTAAAACCGGTGAATTACTGCCTACTGGCTCTGCACGCGATACCTTTGATGGCGTAGAAGTAAGTTGTGTCGATGCGGCCATGCCAATGGTACTAATACCTGCACCATCACTGGGTGTAAAAGGCTCTGAAACTAAACAAGAGCTTGATGCAAATACAGAGTTACTGCAAAAAATAGAAAGCATTCGCCTGCAGGCGTCACTAAAAATGGGCCTTGGCGATGCAACCGGAAAAGTCATTCCTAAAGTCGGTTTACTGTCGGTGCCGCAATTTGGCGGTACGATAACTTCGCGCTACTTTGTGCCGCAAAATTGCCATACCAGTCATTCTGTTACTGGGGCAATTTGCGTAAGTGTTAGTTGCATGTTGCCAGGCAGTGTGGCGTACGACTTAATTACGCCACAAAGCTCAGAGCAGCAAAATATAGTGGTTGAACACCCAAGCGGTAAAATAGATTTACTCCTTGAGGGGCGCTTTGAAAACGATACGCTAGATATAAAATCGGCGGGGTTAATGCGCACCGCCAGAATGTTATTTAAAGGTGAAGTACACATACCTGCAAAAGTATGGGATGAAAGCAAAATAGCTTAACTTATACCAATGGGCAAAATAGCTCACTTAATTAAGCGAATTGGTGTTAAGCCTTAGTAAACCAACCGAAAATGCGATAGCAGATTGTCTGTTATCGCTTTTTTTATACTTTAAATAAATAAAACTAAATTTATTTTTATTTAAAAACAACGCCTTATAAATAATTTTAAATTAATGGGTAGTTTGGCGTCGATGACAGGTAGATGACAGTTTCGGCTATTAGTCTAGCTGTTGTTAACTTCTTTTAACGAAATACTTTCATCTACGTAATAGATGCAATGACGTTATTAGGACCTATTTAAATAATTGCAGCGAATAACAGAGGTCAAATTATGAAGATTAAATTAAGTACTTTTGCACCTAATCGACTAAAAGCAATGCTTGTTGTGTTAGCAGTAAGCACTTGTATCAGCTCAGCTTATGCAAACAATAACGACGAAGTAAGCTTTGATGGTGAGCGAGTAGAGTGGGTTGTGCCTTTTAAAGAAGGTGGCGGCTCTGACACATGGGCACGTTTTTTTGGTCCGCGTTTTTCTCAGCATTTAAATGGTAAACCTGTGGTTGTGGTTAAAAACATTCCAGGTGGTGGCTCTACCAAGGGGGCTAACCGCTTTGAACGCCGCGCTAAAGCAAATGGTTTAAATGTATTTAGTACTTCTGCCTCTACACAAATCCCTTACTTACTTGGCGACTCACGCGTTAGATACGAAGTAAAACGTTGGAACGTGATTATGGCAACACCGACTGGTGCGGTGGTATATGTGCGCCCAGAGCTGGGTATTAAAAACGCATCAGAGCTTGCCAAATTGCAGGGTCAAAAACTTAAATTTGGTAGCCAACGGGCCGCGTCAATGGACCTGGTTGGGTTATTAGCCTTCGACATGCTTGATTTAGACATTCATGCCATTTTTGGTATGAAAGGCCGTGGCAGTGCGCGTTTATCGTTTGAACGTGGCGAGGTGGATATCGACTTTCAAACTACCTCTGCCTACTTAAAAAAAGTACAGCCGCTAGTTGATGAAGGTAAAGCGATTCCGCTTATGTCGTTTGGCGTACTTAATAAAGAAGGCAAAATTGTACGCGACCCAACGTTTCCTGACTTACCACACGTAGGCGAAGTATACGAAATGATCCATGGTAAAAAGCCAACAGGCGTTGAATACAACGTATGGAAAACCTTTTTTGTAGCCGGTTTTGCCGCGCAAAAAGGACTGTTTTTACCTAAAGGCACCCCAGATGACGTTATTGCAGAGTGGCGCAATGCAGCACAGCGCGTCATTGATCAAGACAACTTTAAAGAAGAGTCTGAATTAGTACTTGGCCAATACCCACAACTTGTAAACGAAGATGCAGTAAACACACTGAGCTCAGCACTGACAATTTCTGAAACTGACAAACAATGGGTAAGAAATTACCTAACCGAAAACTACAACGCGCGTTTTTAAAAAACCATGTTGATTTGTTGTACACACAGTGGCTCGCATTTAGTGAGCCACTTTTTTAATCTAAGGAGAGCAGTATGTTAGATGCATTTTTAATTGCGCTACAAACTATTCTTACCCCCACACACTTAATGTATTTATGCGGCGGCGTTTTTTTAGGCTTGCTGATTGGTATTTTTCCGGGTTTAGGCGGCATAGCGGGTTTATCGTTATTACTGCCATTTTTATATGGTATGGACCCAATTTCAGCGCTTGCTATGCTTATTGGCCTAGTGGCGGTTATTCCAACCTCTGACACCTTCACCTCTGTATTAATGGGTATTCCAGGCTCCAGTGGCTCACAAGCCACAGTGCTTGACGGCTTCCCACTGTCTAAAAAGGGTCAAGCAGCGCGTGCGCTTTCAGCAGCGTTTGCTTCGTCATTATTTGGTGGCCTTTTTGGCGCGATTATTTTAACGCTGTTTGTACTGATTGCCCGCCCCGTTATTTTAGCGTTTGGCTCGGCCGAATTATTCATGCTTACTTTGCTAGGTTTAAGCATGGTGGGTGTATTAGCCGGTAATAGCCTAGTAAAAGGCTTAAGCGCATGTGGCTTAGGTTTATGTTTAGGCTCACTTGGCGGTGCTCCTGCAACCGGTGAGTACCGCATGGTATTTGATAACGGTTACCTTATGGATGGGATTCCGTTAGTGGTTGTTGGTTTAGGTATATTTGCATTACCAGAGATTATCGATTTACTGCGTCAAAATCGCTCTATTTCAGAAGCTTCTGAGCTGGGTAGTGGATGGTTTGAAGGCGTAAAAGATGTTGTTAAAAATAAATGGCTAGCTACGCGCTGTGCTGCCATTGGTTGTGTTGTTGGCGCACTACCAGGCCTAGGTGGCAGCGTAGTTGATTGGATCTCTTATGGTCATGCGGTGCAAACCTCTAAAGACACCGAAAACTTTGGTAAAGGCGACATACGCGGTGTTATTGCCCCTGAGTCATCAAATAATGCCAAAGAAGGCGGTGGCTTAATTCCGACCTTATTATTTGGTATTCCAGGTTCTGGCAGCATGGCTGTATTTTTAGGTGGTATGGTATTAATTGGCTTAGAGCCAGGCCCTGCGATGATCACCACTGACCTTGATGTTACTTATACCATTGTATGGTCACTGGCACTTGCTAATGTAATTGGCGCGGGCGCGTGTTTACTAATTTCTAAATGGGTAGCAAAGGTAACAACTATTCCTTACACGCTCATGGCACCATTTATGGTTATGGTGATCTTTTTTGCGGCGTTTCAGGCAACCCGTGATTTAGGTGATTTAGTCGCACTCATTGGTATTGGTATTTTAGGCGTATTAATGAAGCGCTTTGGATGGCCTCGTCCGGCATTTTTAATTGGCTTTGTACTGGCAAGCGGCATGGAAACTTACCTTTATCAAGCTATTCAGTTTGACGGCATAGAGTTTTTATTAAAACCGGGTGTGATTATTATTGGTGCATTAACCGCGCTTTCTATTTTCTTTGCAGCACGCCACTCTATTAAGGCAGCTAAAAAAGAAAAAGCCAATAAAAACACGGCTAATGCTGAGGTAAAACCAACTAATCTTAAACCACAAATCGCGTTTTCTGGCTTTGTTTGTTTAGTGTTTGCATACGGTTTGTATGACTCGTTCCAACGCACATTCTTAGGTGGAGTATTTCCTGCCGTGGTGTGCTCGTTCATGTTAATACTCTCTGCGGTTGTGCTGATCAAGCTGCTACTTAATAAAGTAGACGATGCTGTAAATTACGATAATGAGGTCTCTGCGGGGTATGTAAACGACTCAAGCGTGACTGGCCTTTGGCATTATGTATTTTGGCTGTGTGGCTTATTAGCTGGGTGTTTTTTACTGGGCTATGTGATTTCTATAGCGTTGTTTTTCATAATATTTTTACTTGTAAAAGCACGTATATCAATTGCTAGAACATTAACACTGACAGTGTGTGCGTTAGCATTTTTACTTACTTTATCGCACTTTATGGTATTAGATTTACCAAGCGGTTACCTACAAGAAGTGGCAAGCTTTACGCAGCTGTAAACGCCGCCGTGCTAAGCAAAACAAGCAGCGCTTAGCACGGTTTACATTCGCTCTAAAAGGCACAGGCTTAAGAAGGATATAATTATGATTTCACCTAAGCTTATTTTAATGCCGCTTTCTACAAGTGGGCATGTAACAGAGCGCTTAAAAGGGGGCTTAGCCGTTGCTAAGTATTTTAATGCGCACCTTGATGTTTATCACACGCACTTAGACCCAAAACGCTTTTTGCCAACAGGGCAGCTTGGCTTACCAACTAAATTGGTAAAAGAGTTAGACTCTGTAGCAGGGCGCTTTGCTACAACCGAATCGGCAAATTTAAAAACCGAATTTGTTAGTTTATGTGCCCAGCAGCAAGTTAAATACACTGACGACAGCGCAGAGCATCCCACGCACCCAAGCGCTTCATGGCATATTAATATAGGTGTGCGCAGCGAAATAATCGCAGAGCAAGGCAAAGTCGCTGATTTAATTATTATTCCGCAGTCTAAAAGTGGTAAATCAACCTCGACCTTTGAGGCATCGGTAATGCGAAGTGGTAAACCTATATTATTGGTACCACGGCAAATGACCCACTTTGATATAAAAACAGTGGTGATTGGCTGGAACGCCAGCACCGAGGTATCGCGTGCGCTCACATACAGTTTACCGCTTCTAAAACAAGCTCAAAAGGTTGTTATTTGCACCAGCGCAAGCAGCGCCGATAAAATGCCAAACGGCCATGAAGTGGTTAAATATTTAGCTCAGCACGATATTAAAAGTGAGTTTGTAACATTTAATAATGGCAGGCAATCGACCGCTAAAGCGTTTATGTCGGTAGCGCAAATGCATAACGCTGATCTAGTGGTGATGGGCGCATTTACTCACAGGCGAATCCATGAGCAAATTTTTGGTGGTATGACTAACTACATGCTAGCAAACACCACCTTGCCAATACTTATGGCGCGATAACACTTAAAGCTTAAAAACTAAATTTTACCCAAAAGCCGATATTTACGTTTAATATCGGCTTTTTATTAAAGCTCAATGTGATAAAACTAACCATTACAATAATAAAAGTTAATGGGTAGCAGCCTATGTATACGCTTTCACAGTGGCAATCAAGCGGGCAGTTTATTGATATAAATGCCCAGCAAATTTTTACTCAAACAGCGGGGGATGCTAATAACCCCGCGCTCCTTTTGATACACGGCTTTCCTAGTGCAAGCTGGGACTGGGAAGGTATGTGGGATGAGCTCAAAAAACACTACTTTTTAATTACACTTGATATGCTGGGGTTTGGCCTTTCGGATAAACCAATAAATGCGGCTTATAACATTACAGAGCAAGCTGATTTATACACGCAATTTTTAAAGCGTTTAGATATTACCAATGTACACCTATTAGCCCATGATTATGGTGATACCGTGGCTCAAGAGCTATTAGCAAGGCAAGTTGCTGCTCAAAGCGACATACGCATACACAGTGTATGCTTTTTAAATGGCGGGTTATTTCCACACATACATAAACCTTTATTTATCCAAAAGCTGCTACTTTCAAAACTTGGTTGGCTAGTACCTAAGCTAATGAGCAAACAAAAGTTTGCTAAAAATTTAATCACTATTTTTGGTAAAAACACGCCACCAGCCCCTATGGTAATTGATACCCTTTGGGCGTTGTTAATTTACAACAATGGTTTACGTGTGATGCCCAAGCTAATTAAATATATTACACAGCGAAAACAAAACGAGCAGCGCTGGGTTGGGGCAATGATTAATAGCGATATACCGCTTACGTTTATTGCAGGTGAGCAAGACCCAATATCGGGTAAACACATGCTTGAGCACTATAAAAAAACAATACCTAATGCGCGCGTACAAGGGTTTGTTGAGCTTGGACACTACCCACAAATAGAAGATGCCAAGGCTATAACCGAGGCTTATTTAAAATTTAGAAAGCAGATATAAAAAACGCGGCTATTTTAGGCCGCGTTTATAAACTAAATAACGTGATGCTGGCTACTTAGTACTTTCTTTTTTTAGGAATTTTTAACTGGCTTTCAAATTCATCAGGAAAAAGCACCGTGCCGTCGTCCTCTTCGGTAGGGAACACCGCAATAAGTAGGTCGTCTTCTTCAAGGCCGGGTGTCCAGCGGCTAAACCAATCTTTAGTCGGAATGGCTTTTGGTGTACAGCCTTCCCATTCGCCCGTGGCCCAAGCTTGTGCAAAATCGCGGGTTGGCCACACTGGTACACAGTCGTCATCTTCGTTGGCAAGCATTACGCAGCCATCATCGTCGTTTAAAATCCATACTTGTTTGTACTGTTGTACGGTTTCAAACATAAAAGCGAGTCGTTTTTTTGCCCCTAGCCCTAAAATTACGGTTTGTTCTTCAGTCGCATTTGCAGTTGTCATAATTGGCTCACTCTTTATTGCTTCAAATTTGAATTTTACTGTTACAAGTATATCGAGTTATGTGACAGTGTGTTGAAAAATTATTATTTAACCTGAACTCTGGATAATAAATCTATCTCTAGCAGCTATTTTAAGCGCTAACTGCGTTGAATTTACTGAAAATCTCTGGCTAGAGACAAAATAAGCTTAACTATCATCATGATAAAATATGTTAGTAAATCTCTTAACCAGAGTTCAGGTTATTTAATTTTGTAATTCAGATCTGTTTTGGTACTCCCTAAGTATATTTTGAGCGAGCATTCAAAATTACCCTTGAATGTTGTTAAAAAGGCCGCATCTCATATGCATACTCATAATGAAGGATTTAACAATGACCACAGATTTACTGGCTCCGTATACATTAAACGACTCACTTGAACTTAAAAATCGCGTTTTTATGGCGCCTTTAACCCGTTGTATGGCTGATGATAATTTAGTACCTACGCAAGATATGGTCGAATATTATGCGCGCCGTGCCGATGCCGGTTTAATTATTAGCGAAGCCACTATTATTCGCCCAGATGCACAGGGCTACCCAAATACACCGGGGTTATTTACCAGCGAGCAAATTCAAGGTTGGAAAAAAGTAACCGACGCCGTACATGCAAACGGCGGTAAAATGTTTGCACAGCTTTGGCATGTTGGCCGTGTTGCTCACCCTCACTTTTTTGACGGCGAAGTATTAGCGCCATCGGCAATTGGTGTTGAAGGCTCTGTACCACGTATGCGTGAACTGACGTACATTACGCCAAAAGCGGCCACTAAAGAGGATATTAATTCACTGATAGCCGACTTTGCTAAAGCGGCCGAAAACGCCATTGAAGCTGGTTTTGATGGTGTAGAAATTCATGGCGCAAATGGTTATTTAATTGATCAGTTTTTACATTACGCTGCAAATGAGCGCACAGATGAATATGGCCAAACACCTGAAAATATGGCGCGTTTTGCAATAGAAGTGACCGATGCGGTTGTTACTGCAGTAGGTAATGAGCGTACGGCAATTAGGTTATCGCCAGGTGCTTATTTTAATATGGAAGAAGATAAGCGTGATAAAGCGGTATTTGATTATTTATTAGCGCAGCTAGATGACAAAAAACTGGCTTACATTCATGGCGGTATTTTTGATGACAGCACTCAATTTGACTCTTTAGAAGGTAAAACAACCTCGCAGTATTTGCGCGCTAACACTAAAACCAGCCTTGTAGGGGTAGGTAGTTATAGTTTTGATGATGCAAAACAAGCAATAAACAATGACCAGTTTGATTTAATTGCGATTGGTCGTCCATTTATTGCTAACCCAGATTACATTAGTAAAGTGGCTAATAATGAAGAACTTGTTGCTTATAGTGACGAGATGTTAGCTAAACTATTCTAATTAATTAGGGCGTGTTGACCTTTGGCGTTTGAATTTGCAGCAGTATGTTTGGTTTTTAGGCAAGGCAGAGCCTATGAAGTGTGGTTACTCCCCATAAATAGGCGATAACGCAGCATAAATGCCAAACATGCGCTGCCCTTCGGGTTCTGCCTAGGGGCGATAAACTCTTTGTTACTCGGTTTTTACTTAGCCCACTAGGTTACAAACCTCGTGCCGCGATTTAATCACCCCTAGATTGAACAAATTTCAATCCGCAAAGATCAACACGCCCTAGTATTTATATATAAATCAGCCTAGGTTTTTGTGCTTAGGCTGACTTACAAATGACATAACAAAGCCATAAAAACCCCACATTTTTTTAACACCCCTGTAAATAAACTTCATTTTTGTTGTCATAATTCGAAATCATACTGTGCCCGCTTTCATAATTACTTTATATAATTAAAACCAAACGGGATCACAATGTACGCTTTAACTAATAAATCGATTTTGAGCATGGCAATTGCTATGGCTGTATCAACGTCAGCTTATGCAAATGACAACGAAATAGAAGAAATAACCGTTACTGCAAAACCAACCAGTTACGCAAATAATGTGATTGAGCCTGCAATGCTTGATCAACAAACAACGGTTTCGAGTGTGTTATCGGTTATTGATAACTTACCTGGCATTAGCATAAACGAAGGCGATGCATTTGGTGGCGATGACTGGTCTACCACAATCACTATGCGTGGTTTTAGTATTGACTCAAACCAGCAGCAATTAGGGATGACCGTTGATGGTATTCCTAACGGTGGCTCAAACTATGGTGGGGGCGCTAAAGCAAACCGTTACCTAGACACTGAAAATTTAGCCACTGTAGAAGTAGGCCAAGGCACCTCAGATATTAAATCGGCATCGCTTGAGGCACTAGGCGGTACATTTAACTTTGTAAGTAAAGCGCCAAGTCTTGATAGCAGCACCACTTTTGCTTACACCTCGGGTAGTCACGATGCGACCCGCTTTTACGTTAAGCACGAAACGGGTACTTTATTTGATAATACACAAGCGTATGTAAGTTACTCACAAACTGATACTAGCCGCTGGATTGGCTCGGGTAGCAATGGCGGAAAAGATAACCAACACGCAGAGCTTAAATTTGTAACAACGCTTGCTGATTTAACAATTACAGGGCGTTTATCTTACGATGATGTAAGCGAGACTAACTACAACAGTGTAAGCCTTGCGCAATTTGAACAAACGCCAGAGTGGGATCAGCTAACGTGGAACTGGACAGGCGTTCCACATTACGACCAAATGTTTGCTGAGGGCTGGGGTACACTGCGCGAAAATACACTAGCGTATTTAAAGTTTGAGTATGCGCTTTCGCCAACATCGCTTATTACAGTGAGCCCTTATTATCATAAAAACTCGGGCCGTGGCGATTGGATCCCACCGTATTTAACAACTCCAGTAGATGAAAACGGCAACCCAACTACAGAGGGCGGCACTAACGCAGGCTCTTACGGTTTTGTAGATAGCGCAGGTAACGCACTGGCACCAAACGAAGGTTGTACGGCAAGTTTAAGCTGGCCGTGGGAGTCGGGGCCTGGTTTAAACCCAGCATGTTACGATGATACGGCAATACCTGTAATGTCGTATCGTCATACGCATTACAAAAAAGACCGCTTAGGGGTTACTGCCAACTACCAAGCTACGTTTGGCATGCACGACATAGAAGCCGGTTTTTGGTATGAGCAAAGCGACCGTGACGAGTCTCGCGATTGGCACAAAGTAATTAATGCCAGCATTTACCACCACTTTGATAGCACGCCATACTGGACCCAGTATAAAAACACCTTTGAGACCGACACACTTAAATGGTACGCGCAGGATTCAATGGCACTTGGTGATTTCACGCTTAACGTAGGTGTTAAAAAGTACCTTGTTGATATTGAAAAGTACGACCATTATCAAAATGCCACAACCGCTAAAGTTAATAGCGACTCTGATGTGCTATTTAGTGGTGGTATTTTGTATCAGCTAAATAACTCAACCGAGCTATTTACCAGCTACAGCGAAAACTTTGCTGCTATTAAAGACGGTGTGCTTGAGCGCGACAGCTCTGATTTATCGGCCATTGAAGCTGAAACCGCTGAAAACATCGATTTAGGTGTACGTTATCAAAATAACGCGCTAAACCTGACCGCAACAGCGTATTCAATTGAATTTGATAACCGTATTACGTTTATTGCCCCAGGTAGTGACACCGGCGGTATTGATTACACCATAGGTACAAATGGCTCTTACTTAAACGTAGGGGGTATTGAATCGCAAGGTTTAGAGCTGTCGGCAAGTTACATGCTAAGCCCACAATGGAGTGTATATAGCTCGTACACGAATAATGATTCAGAGTACAAAGGCGATGCACCCGGGTTTGAAGCCGGTGAAAAAGTAATAGACTCAGTAGATGACTTATTTGTGCTATCGACCGATTACTTTAGCGGTGATTTCCGCTTTGGTTTATCGGCTAAATACACCGGTGAGCGTGGCGAAGTTGATGGCTATACCGTGGTTGATTTAAACGCAGGTTACGCAACCGATATAAACGCAGGACCATTTAAAGCTATTGATGTTGCCTTTGTTGTTTATAACGTTACCGATAAAAGCTATTTAGCGGGTGGTACGGGCAATGGCAGCACTTACTTTATTGGTGCACCACGTACAGCAGCACTGACGTTATCGGCTACGTTTTAATAGCCATAATGTACAGTAAACAATTAAAAGCCCATCTTTGATGGGCTTTTTGTTAAAGGTACACAGTTATTATGAACTCAATTATAAAAGCCACGGTATTTAGCATCATTGTATTAATCAGCAATACCGCAAGCGCAGCGCAAAATGTAGTGCTAGTGACCCTTGATGGTGTGCGCTGGCAAGAGGTGTTTAGCGGCGCAGATAAAAACCTCATTAATAATGCCGATTTTGTTAAAAACCCAACGCAATTAAATAAGCAATTTTGGGCGCCTACCGCCAATAAGCGCCAGCAGTTACTCATGCCATTTTTAACTCAGCATGTGGCTAAAAAGGGCGTAATTGTAGGTGATAGAGCAAAGGGCTCTAATATGTCGGTGAGCAACCCTTGGTATTTTTCATACCCTGGGTATAACGAAATTCTCACCGGCGAAGTAGACGAAAAAATTAATAGTAACAATAAAGTATTAAACGCGAATAAAACCATTTTAGAGCGCCTAGATGAGCGTGCAGACTTTAAAGGTAAAACCGCTTTGTTTGGGAGCTGGGATGTATTTCCTTACATTGTGAATACTCAGCGTAGTAACGTGTATGTGAATGCGGGTTTTATGCCAATAGAAAACGATTTATTTGCCGATGCTAAGCTTTTAAACGCATTGCAAAATGAAATTCCAAGCCCATGGGAAAACGTACGCTTAGACAGTTTTACTTACCGATTTGCCAAAGCGTATATGCAGGCAAAAACGCCGCGCTTATTAGTCATTAGCTTAGGTGAAACCGACGACTTTGCGCACGATGGCCATTACGACCAGTATTTAAAATCTGCAAGGCAAAGCGATGCGTTTTTAAAAGACTTATGGAACACAATTCAAACTACACCGGGCTATAAAAACAATACAACGCTTATTGTTACCACCGACCACGGCCGCGGAAGCAGTGCAAGTGACTGGCAACATCATAGCTCTAAACGTGCGTTGGCTGAGCTGCATTTAGCAGGTAATAAATTTCCTGAGGGCATTGTCGGCTCTGAGCATATTTGGCTTGCTGCCATTGGCCCTGCAATAAAAGGGCACGGCTTAATTAAAACACAAAATGAGCTTAAACAAGCGCAGGTTGCAGCCACTGTTTTAAGCGCATTGGGTATAAACCCAAAACACCTAAATTCAAACATGGCACCGCCAATAAGTGAGATTTTAAAATGAAGCAGTTAGTAAAACCTATTACACACGCCGTATTAGCATTAGGGTTAGCGTTTAGCGCAAATACTATGGCAGCCCCTTCAAAAATTTTATTTGGCTCGTGTGGGCATCAAGATAAAGACATCCCAATATTTGACACCATTAATAAAGAGCAGGGCGATTTATTTATATTTTTAGGTGACAATATTTACGGCGACACCAACGATATGACGGTACTTGCCAATAAATACCAAAAATTAGGTGCAAAACCAGGCTTTAAAACGCTAAAAGCGAATACGCCAATCATTGCGATGTGGGACGATCACGACTTTGGTCAAAACGATATTGGTAAAGACTACCCACATAAAGAGCAGTCTCGCCAAATTATGCTCGATTTTTGGGGCGAGCCTAAAAGCTCACCCAGACGCACCCGCACGGATGGCATTTACACGTCGTATATGTATGGTGAGGATGAGCAAATCGTACACGTTATTATGCCCGATTTACGCTGGAACCGTGATGCGCTTAACCATGTAAGCGAGCTTGAATATTACACTAAGCGTAAGCTTAATAACCAAGGCCCGTATAGCCCAACAGAAGTGAAAGGTGCCTCTATGCTAGGAGAGGCGCAGTGGCAATGGCTTGAGCAAGAGCTTAAAAAGCCTGCGGCTATAAAGCTAATTGCCTCAAGCTTGCAGTTATTACCCGATTTTACAGGGTGGGAGTCGTGGGCTAATTTCCCAGAGGATCGTAACCGTTTATTTGCGTTAATTAAAAAACATCAAGTGAATGGGGTTATTATCATCAGTGGCGATACGCACTGGGGCGAAATATCAAAGTATCAACAAAACCTTGATTACCCTTTAATAGAAATGACCAGCTCAGGCCTCACTGAAAAGTGGAAAGACGTAAGCCCAAATAAACACCGTGTAGGTGATTACACTCACAATGTGAATTACGGCGATTTAAGCATAGATTGGCAACAAGCAGATCCGGCCATCTCACTTAAGCTTAAAGGAATAGATGGTAAAGTGATTATGCAAAGCGCATTTAGCTTATCAAGCATTAGCCCTTATAAATAAAATGACCTGAGCAATAAAACGCACAGTGATTAAAATTAACGCTGTGCGCTTAAACTCCCTGCTAACCCGCTGATTTATTAGTGCCAATTTGCTGATTGCGCTACCCCTATAAATGAAAATATCTTAAACTGGTTTTACTTCAAGTAAGGACTCCAGTTGTATGCTCAATATTATTCAATCAAACCGTATGGAAGCGCTGCAGGCTCAGTTTAATCAGCTGTTAAAAGTAAACCCGTTGCAAAGCCCATTCGATAAAGAAGTGGTATTAGTGCAGTCGCCGGGTATGTCGCAGTGGCTGAAAATTGGTTTAAGCGAAAACCTAGGGTTAGCCGCGCAGGTCGATTTTCCGCTGCCATCGAGCTTTATATGGCAGTTGTATCAGCAGTTATTGCCCAATGTACCTAAAGAGTCGGCATTTAATAAGCCTAACCTTGCTTGGAAATTATTTGCAATACTGCCCAGTTGTATTGATGAACCGCTTTATTTGCCGTTAAAAACCTATTTAGAGGGCGACCTAGACGGGCAAAAAACCTTTGCCCTGTGTGAAAAAATTGCCGATGTGTACGACCAATATTTAATGTACCGCCCGCATTGGATTGCCACTTGGGATAGCGGCAAAGACGAACTTGACGATGTTGATGTAAGCATTGCCCCGTGGCAAAGCGATTTATGGCGAAAGCTGGTGGCGCACAGTAAAGCGCTTGGGCAAAGCCAATTTCATCGTGCCAATATGCAAGGGCAGTTACTCGATGCCCTTGAGAATATGGATAATAGCTTACTACCTAAACGCATTAGTTTATTTGGTATATCGGCGATTGCGAGCTCGCAGCTTGAGGTGTTTGAAGCCTTGAGCAAAAAAACAGAGGTGTTTTTATTCTTTTTTAATCCTAGCGAGCATTATTGGGGCGATGTGGTTGATGAAAAAACAGCAGCCAAAATAAATGCCAAATACGCCAAAATGCCGCTTTTAGAAGCGCAGCAAAAAAAACAAACTAACCCTGATGAAGAATACTACTTTATAGGTAACCCGCTTTTATCGTCATGGGGAAAACTAGGGCGCGACTACTTTGAGCAACTCGTACAACTTGATGCGCGTTGGATTGATGGCTTTATAGATGCGTTTGACGATAGTTTACTGGGTCAAATTCAAAGCGAGATTTACCAACTGGCATTTAAAGGTGAGTCGCTTACCGATAACAAGCAATGGTTTATAAATGATGAGGGCAAACTGCCCATTAGCGACACCGACACCAGCATTACTTTAAGCGATTGCCACACACCGCTTAGAGAGGTTGAGCGCCTGCACGATTATTTACTTACTTTGTTTAATCAAAACCCGTCGCTCACTCCTAAAGACATTATTGTAATGATGCCTGATGTAGGCACGTACAGCCCGTATATTGAAGCGGTATTTGGCGGCGCGCAAAACACCAGTCGCTTTATTCCTTATGCATTGGCCGATTTAGCCATAGAGCAAGAAAAACCAGTGCTGAGCTCGTTTGCCAGCTTAGCCAATTTGCCGTTTTCGCGTTTTGGTGTTTCGGATATTCTTGATTTATTGCAAGTAACACAAATTGCCGAAAAATTTGCGCTAGAGGCGCACGAGTACGAACAAATTCAATATTGGCTTGAGCGTGTAGGGGTTAAATGGGGTATAAATGCTGAGCACAAAAGTAGCTTTGATTTACCCGCAATAGATTTAAATACCTGGCAGCATGGTTTAAACCGTTTACTGCTAGGCATAGCCCAGCGCGATGAACAATGCCCATTTAACGGCATTTATAGTGCCGATGAAGTAGAGGGCATGGCGCTTGATACCCTTAATAAATTGGTGCATTTTATTGATGTACTGCAGCGCTTTAAAGATGAGCTAACCCCTGATGATACTCTTAGTAATAAAGCGGATATTTTATCTGAGCTAATAAATGCTATTTATTACAATGAGGGCGAAGACAGCTGGGATTTACTGGTACTGCAAAATGTTTTAGAGGAGCTTAAAAAGCACCACGATAATGGCGATTACGATAAACATGTATCGCAACGAATTGTAAGCTACCTGATAAAACAAGGCATTCAAGAAAAAGGCGTAGGGCAGCGCTTTTTAGTGGGGCAAGTTAACTTTTGTACACTAATGCCTATGCGCGCTGTGCCGTTTAAAGTGGTGTGTATGCTTGGTTTAAACGATGCCGATTACCCACGTACGGTGCAGCCAATAGGGTTCGACTTAGTGCCGTATTCTAAAAAACAAAAAGGTGACCGTTCACGTAAATTAGATGACCGCTACTTATTTTTAGAAGCCCTGCTTAGTGCCCGCGAAAATTTATACATAAGTTACATTGGCCGCTCGTGTTTTGACAATCAACCACGTATGCCCTCGACCTTAGTAAGCGAGCTTTTAGAGTACATCGGCCGCAGCTTTACGTTAGCAAATGACAGCGAAAAAACGCTGCCTGAGTGTTTAATTAATCAACAGCACTTACAGCCTTTTAATCGTGCGTATTACACAGCAGACAGTGAAGCTGAGGCTAAGCTGAGTAATCACAGTTTTAATCCTATTTGGTTGCCAAGCGAGCGTATAGACGCGCAGCCGCTAACAGCCATTGATGTAACAGCGCCCGCGCAATTAGAGCTTGATGTATTTATTCGCAGTGTGTGCAACGCACAAGAGAGCTTTTACCAGCAAACATTAGGTTTACGCCTACCTGAATTTAACGAAGTCGCAAAAGATGAAGAGCCTTTTAGCCTAGATGCGCTGCGCCGCTACTTTTATTTAGACGAAATACTGCAAGCCAACATTAATGAGCAACCTTTAAGTACAGAGCAAATATTGCAACGGGGAGAGCTGCCACAAGCCAATGTGGGCAATTTAGTGTACGAGAGCATGGCACACCGAGTAGATGCACTAGCCGGGCAAGTAAAAGAGCATATCAAAAGCGGCAAGACCGACCCGCTTGAGGTGTCTTTGCGTATAGAAAACACCACCATTGAGGGCTGGCTTAATCATATTTACCTTCAAAAACAAGTGTTTTATCGAAGTGCCAGTATAAAGGCCAAAGATTTAATTAAGGGCTTTATATATCATCTTGTTGCACAAAGTATGGAACAAAATGTTGAAACCCTATTACTAGGGCTTGATAAGCAAATTAGCTTTGCACCACTGAGTAAAAATGAGGCCGATGCCTTGCTCAATGATTGGTTTTCGTTATATCAAGCCTTGCGCAAAGAGCCTGTGGCATTTTATCCGGTAAGTGGCTATGAATACGTTAAAAGTGGTGGCGATATTGGTAAAGCCATTAGCAAGTTTAACCCACAATACATAGGGCGCGGCGAGGGCGAAAACCCGTATATTCGTTTAACGGTGCAATCGCTCAATGACTGCCAAGAAGAGTTTATTAAGTGGAGCGAAAAATTACTCTCCCCATTACATGCACATGCAAAGGAGAGTGACCATGCAAGCGCTTAATCCGCTAACAATGCCGTTAAAAGGGCAAAGTTTAATAGAAGCCAGTGCGGGTACAGGTAAAACCTACACCATTACCGGGCTTTATTTACGTTATTTATTAGGCTTGCAAATACCAGGGGAGATAAACACCCCGTTAAGCGTTGAGCAAATACTTGTGGTTACCTTTACCGATGCTGCAACGCAAGAAATTAAAGACCGCGTACGCAGCCGTATTATTGCTGCGCGCGATGCATTACTTGGCCAAAACCCAAATGATGAATTAATAGAAGGTGTAATAGCCGCAGTAGATGATAAACACCGCGCCTTTGATTTACTCGATGCCGCCGCTAAATCTATGGACGAAGCCGCTATATTTACCATTCATGGTTTTTGCCAACGCATGTTAAAGCAGCATGCGTTTGAATCGGGCGTTGCTTTTAACCTTGAATTTATTTTAGATGAGCGCGACATACTGCTCGACACAATTAAGGATTTTTGGCGCGCCTTTGTATACCCACTTAATAAAGAACGCACTGATGCTATTTTAGAGGTGTTTGCAGCCCCTGAATCGCTATTTAGCCAAGTTAGTAGTGTGCTAAATAAAGCCAATGCGAACATAGTGCCGCAAATAAACTTAGATGACGTATTTAAAGCTCGCGATGAGTACATTGCTAAAGTACCCGCTTTTAAAAAAGCAGTGCTGGAGCAAGAGTTTATAGTTGCAATAAAGGGCTCGGGTTTAAGTGGCTCTAAAACACCTGGGCGAAAAGGCAGTTTAACGGCCCTTGAAGGATTTTGTTTAGGTGATGAGTTATTTTTTGAATTTGGCACCAATAAATACTCGTTTGAGGTGTGGAGCAGCGAAAACTTAAGTGACGCCAGTAATTATAAAAAAAATCAGCCATTATTTAGCCACCCTCTGCTTAGCTTGTTTGATGAGCTTAGCGCACTTAATACTAAAATTAATCAGGGCCTTAAAATTGCCGTTGTACAAACCGCAGCTCGGTGGGTTAAACAGGCAATTGTAAAACGCAAGCAAGAGCAAAGTGTGATCACCCCAGATGATTTACTGACTAATTTACACAGTGCTTTAAATGCCGAGCAGGGCGAGGCTTTATCGCAAAAAATAGCGCAGCTATTTCCTGTTGCCATGATTGATGAGTTTCAAGATACCGATCCGATTCAGTACGGAATTTTTAGCAAAATATATGGCCAAGAAAAAACGACGCTTGCCATGATAGGCGACCCAAAACAGGCTATTTATGGATTTAGGGGCGCTGATATTTTTACCTATATTGGCGCAAAAGAGTCGGTAGAGCCTGAGCAGCAATTTACTTTAGGTACCAATTTTCGCTCAAGCACCGATATAGTAAGCAGTGTAAACAGCTTGTTTTCTAAACATGCCAATAGCTTTATTTATAACGATGCCATACCGTTTAACGCAGTAGCAGCAAAAGGCAAAAAAGCCGATGAAACATTTACAATAGATGGCAAACCTGCCACCGCGTTTGAATTTAATGTATTTGTAGATGAAGCTGCAGATGAAAAAAACAAACCCACCAGCAAAGGGGTAGGGCAAGGGCATTTGGCCAGCTATTTTGCCAATAAAATAGTGACATTGCTTGAGCAAGCCGAGCAAGGGCGAGCGTGCATTGGTAAGCATAAGGTGACCGCTGCCGATATTTGTATATTGGTGCGCGACCGTGTAGAAGCGCAAATAATGAAAAAAGCACTGAGCAATGCCAATATTGCTAGCGTGTATTTATCGCGCGACAGTGTTTTTAGCCAAGAGCTTAGCCACCATTTACTTAATTTTTTAACGGCATTGCATGGGCAATACAACGAGTCGTTACTGCGCGGCGTATTAGCCGGGCCATTATTTTGTTTAAGCTACAACGAAATTTACGCCCTTGCTGATGATGAAAATAAATGGCAAGAGCACTTAAACTTTTTTGCTCAACTTAGCCATATTTGGAACAAGCAAGGCGCAATGGCGATGCTTGAGCGTTTGTTAAGTCATAATCAGCTGAGCGCTAAGTGGCAAGGACTTGGCTATAACGTTGAGCGCTGGTTAACCGACTTTAGACACTTAGGTGAAATACTGCAGCAAAAGCAAATAGAGCTAGAAGGCACTTTGCGCTTGCTACGTTGGTTTGCACAAAAGGTTAGCCAGCAAGATGGCGAAACCGTGCAAGTACGCCTAGAGAGTGACGCCAATTTAGTTAAAATTGTGACTATGCATGCCTCAAAAGGGCTCGAGTATCCGCTGGTATTTATGCCTTTTGCCAGTGGCTATCGCGAAACTAAAGAAGCGCTTTATCACCAAAACGGCCAGCTAGTTTACGATTTAAGTAAAAACGAAGACGCCTTAGCACAAGCCGAGCAAGAACGCTTAGCTGAAGACTTACGCTTACTTTATGTTGCCCTTACCCGCGCGGTACATTTTTGTGCGCTTGGGGTGTATAACATAGGGCAAGGGCAAAGTAGCCGTTTGGCTATACAAAGTAGTGCATTAGGGCATGTGTTATTTGCAGGGCTTGAGCTTACAAGTAGCCAAACGTGGCGCACCCACTTAAGTGAATTTTGCGACGCTCACACCGAAATGCACTATCAGCAATTTACGGCTGAGCAATTGGCCGAACATGGCCAATTAACACTTAATAGCGCAGTGCAGCAAAGCCAAGCGTTAAGAGTTAATACGGTTACAGCCAACATAGAGCGAGATTGGCGAGCAACCAGCTTTAGCGCGCTGAGCTTTAAAAAGCACACCGATCATATTGAGCCTGGACGCAGCGATGAAGATCATGAAAAAGATGAATTTGCTAACAGCCAAGATGAAATACCATCGCCTTACAGTTTCCCAAAGGGGGCAAAGCCCGGAAGCTGTTTGCATGAAATATTTGAACAAATAGACTTTACCAGTGCGCAAGTACACCCTACAAATCCAGAGCAAAATTTAGCAGAGGTAGTAAAACATACGCTGGATAAATATCATATTAGCGAAAGCTGGCAACACGTGACCGAGCAATGGGTGCTTGATTCGTTAACCTGCCCTTTAAACAATGAGGGGTTAAGCTTAAGTCAATTAGCCCCGACAGATTGCCTAGTCGAAATGGAATTTAACTTACCTTTAGATAGTTTAAGCGCGCCTAAATTAAACGAAATACTGGTTAAGCATTTTGGTTTTACCCAAAGCAAACTCGAGTTTTCTCATGTAAAAGGCCTGTTAAAGGGATTTATAGATTTAATTTTTTGCTATCAAGGGAAGTATTATATTTTAGATTATAAGTCTAATTACTTAGGTAATACGCCCGCTGACTATGAAAGCGACCTGCTAGAGCAAGCCATGAATAGCCATCAGTATCATTTACAGTATTTAATTTATAGCGTTGCGCTGCACCGATTACTCAAACAACGCATTAGTGATTATGCAATAGAAACCCATTTAGGCGGGGTTTATTATACTTTTTTACGCGGCATGTCGGCGGGCAAAGGGGTGTATTTTAATAAGCTTAGCGCAGAGCAAATCACACTATTAGATGGCTTATTTAGCCAAGGAGCCATGTTATGAGTGACTACCCTATGCAGCAAAGCCTGTTTGATGAGCCGCCAGCACCTGCCCAACCGTTAAATACGGTGGAGCTGCTTGACTACTTATTAGATGAAGAACGCATAAGAATGGTAGATGTAAAGCTTGCCTTAATGCTGTGCGATAACCAGCAAAACGACGTGTTTTATATAGTGTTATTGCTGTGTTTAGCACAGCAAAGCCAGCATAGCTGTTTAACATTAAAAGAAGTCGACTGGCAAAACCCGTTTAATTTACGCCAAAGCGACTTTACTAAAACCGAGGGCAATGTACCAAATATTACATCGCCTTTTAACGAAGCCTTTAACTACCTCGATGCGCTTAGCTGTTTAAGTGCCCATAACAGTGTGGGCGAGGCCAAACCCTTACAGTTATTTAACGAACGGCTTTATTTTGCGCGCCTAGCTGATTATGAGCACACCTTAGCTACACGTTTACTTGCGATGAGTGAGCGCCATTTAAATATAAATACCCAGTTACTCAGCCAATTATTAAATGACTACTTTGTTGATAATTCAGCGCTTGCGATTGATTGGCAAAAAGTAGCTTGTGCTATTGCAGCAACAAAAGGCTTTAGCGTTATTACGGGCGGGCCAGGGACTGGTAAAACCACCACCGTGACTAAGCTATTAGCTATTTTACAGTCGCTTTATAAAAGTGCACCTTTAAGCATAAAGCTGGTGGCGCCTACAGGTAAAGCGGCAGCCCGTTTAAGTGAATCAATTTTAGGTGCAAAAGAGCAACTTAAAATTATTCCTGAGGATATAAAGGCCTTAATTCCCGATAGCGCGCAAACCATTCACCGGCTTTTAGGGGTTAAACCCTTTACTAATAAATTTAAGCATAACAGCACCAACCCGCTGCATTTAGATGTACTTATTATTGATGAAGCCAGCATGGTTGATTTATCACTCATGGCTAAATTAATAGAAGCACTGCCTGCGCATGCGCGTTTAATATTGCTTGGCGATAAAGACCAACTTGCCTCGGTAGATACCGGCAGTGTAATGAGTGATTTATGCCAAGTGTTAGCATTGGGTGAAACGCCTAATTACTCGCAAGCACGATGTGATGAGCTTAATGCTTTATGTTTTAAAGGAGAGGCTAAATTAGCGTCGCCTGGACATAGCGAATTTAAACTAGCCGATTGCATTGCGTTTTTACAACACAGCTACCGATTTGATGCACAAAGTGGCATTGGCCAGCTTGCTCTGGCGGTTAATACTAACCATAACGGTATTTTAAAATACGTAGAGCAACAAAGCACACAAGGCCAATTTAACGATGTTATTTTAGATTATGACTTTGTTGCAAAACCCATAGAAAAATTAATAAACAGTGCTGCTAAGCATTACGCTCATTATTTAAATTTAATTGCACAAGGGGCAAGTGTTGCAGATGTTCACGCGGCGTTTTCTCAATATCAATTATTAGCGGCCGTTCGTGAGGGTGATTACGGCGTAAATAGCTTAAACAGCCGCATTGAGCGCGCACTTGTGCAACAAGGGTTAATATCGGTAAGCCCAAACCAGCGCCATTACAGTGGTATGCCTATTATGGTGAGCCAAAACGATTATCAACTTAAGTTGTTTAATGGGGATATTGGTATTTTAATGCCCGATGAAAGCGGGCAGTTAAAAGCGTTATTTATTGATGAGCAAAACACGGTTCGGGCATTTTCACCTGCGCGCCTGCCTGCTCACGATAAAGTGTATGTAATGACCATACATAAATCGCAGGGCTCGGAGTTTAGTTATACGGCTATGGTTTTACCGCCGCTTAAACACGCCAGTATGGGTGTAAATAGGCAGCTGGTGTACACAGGCATAACACGTGCTAAAAACACCTTTGAGCTGGTGGCCGATAAAAAAGTACTGCAATTGGCCATGAGCAAAAGCGTATCAAGAGCCTCAGGATTGTATGAGCGCTTAAAATACTAATACCTGTTTATATTTAAAGATAGAACTAATTACTAAAAAACCTAACGTATTTTTATGCGTTAGGTTTTTTTTGCTTTAGTACTGCCTAGTTACTAGGTATGTGTAAATAATACTAAATATTGCAATTATTTGAATTTAAATAATTGAATATACAGTCAATATAGGTTTAGCAGAATTTAAATGATAATAAATTGTTGCATTTTTGAGCGTTGTTCCTAATACTGGTCAATGCATGTGCGCCTGCACATGTGTAAATGAATACCTTAAGTACATAGGCATAAAAATAAAACACTGAACACATTAAGGATTTATATGAACAACTCTAAACGAACACACACACTTAAATATCTACTTTTAGCCAGCGCTGCGTTTTTAATGAGCTTTTCTGCACTGAGTAAAGATCACAAAATTATACTGATCCACGGCTTACAGGTATCGCAAATAACCAATAAGTCGGGCAGCGATGTAATAAACGACGGTGAAACCTATTGGCAAACCTATTGGAATAACCGTGCTGATGAACGTATCGATTGGCCTGCCTATGAGCGCATTGAAGGTAAAATTGCGACCGATTGGGTATGGCCTAAATTAAAGCAAATATCGCGTTCTAACTTATGTGCTGATGGCTGTGTACTAGTAACGCATTCAACAGGCGATTTAGTTGCTCGCCATATTATTGATAACCAAGCTAATTGGCTTGAAAATGCAGGCCTTACGCCACTTAATATTGTGGCGACCTTTGATTTAGCGGGAGCAGGGGGCGGCAGCGAGCTTGCCGATATTGCTGTAAGTGCTTTAACTGGCGCAGCATGGAACTTTGCAGTGGATGCAGCACTCAAATGGTGGTTAGGCAGCGATGTGACAGAAGCGGTGGGCGTATTACACGATTTAAAAGTAAATAACGCACGCAAAATTTCGCCGTTTCCAGATGCGCGTACGCCGCGTTTACGTTTTGTAGCCGATGGTAATGAGTACCTAGGTTTAACGGGCGGATTTTTAAAAGGTAATGATGATTCGGTGGTGGCATCGCATTCATCGTGTGGAGCAAGCGCGGCTAAATCGTTTGGTAGTTGTAGTAGCACTATTGATACTAATGGCCAGTTAAAATCACAAGGCGATGCCGTTAATAGCTTTATGCCGCACCATTATCCAATGATGATGAGCGACAGTTACAGCCACAACGAGATCCATAATGCGCAGCGCAAAGGGAATGTCACAATTGCCATGAACAATATAAATGTAGATGGTCAAAATGTTGGCTTTAACACATTTGATAAAACAACGGGTACTTGGTTTTGGAAAAAACACTACCGCTATATTAAGGATTCAAACACGCAAAGCGCCTCGGCACTTATTTATAACGTGATCCCTTAATAAGTACCTAAATTTTATAAACGCGTTAGGTATTAAACGCTAGAGCGTGTAGTTATTTGCTGCACGCTTTTAAAGGATTGATGCAACATGAAAAAGTTTTACATTGGTGCCGCTGTAGTCAGTATTGCGATGTTTTTACTGTGGTTTACAAATAAAAATGAAGTTAAAACGCTTGAGCCTCCCGCTGCGCTGGCAATAAAAAACAAGACAGATCCAGCAAGCCCAGATAAAAACACGGTAATAACCATTGATGTGCCAAAACAAAAACAGGCAAAAAGCCCTCCCAAAATACATTATGATCAGCACTTGGCCAGTGCCGCAGAGCATGTGGCAATGCAATACCAAAGCGCACTAAAATACCCGCCTTATTCGCAGCCTTTAAGCGCACTTGATGAAGACCGTTTAAAGCCCAATCAGTTTTACCCAGTTACAAGCCCCATTGACGATGCGGGTAATGCCCTCGTAGTTAGTTTAGATAAATATCGGTTTGTATATCCGCAAGAAATAACCGTTAATATTGCTGCGCAAAACCTAGCAGAGGTAAATGTAGTGCTAAGCAATACCGATACTAAAGCGTCAATCAGTTCAAAAACCACCACAGCTCAGCAGGGTGAAGCTACGGTGAGCTTTAAAGCCAGTGAAGACTACCCTCGAAATTTACAGCTATTTGTAAAGGCAAATATTGCAGGTAAAAAGGTACCTGCAGTTGCGCAAATACAGTATATGCCACCCAGTGCGACGCTTATTGATTTTGATAATGCCTATGCACAAAACGAAAACATGATAGCCACAGCACATTTAAAGGTGCTTAAAAGCGGCTTATATAGAATTAGAGCTAATTTATACAGTGATACGACCCCACTTGCACATTTAGTGACTAAAAAGAAACTTTCACAAGGCAGTCAAACGGTGGATTTAAAGGCGCATTGGTCGGTATTACCACAAGGGGTGGTTAACATGCGTTTAAGTGACTTTGTGATAGAGCGCATGTCGCCAAGCCCAGGTGAGCGTAATAGTTTTGGTAGCAGTGAGATTACTGAGTTTGAAATTACAGATTTTGTCTACGATAGTTTGCAACAGTTGCCTTATCAAGCAAACGAGCAAGAACGAATGAGTTTAGAATTTTTAAAAGGGTTAGCTGATAAAGGCGCTTAGCAGGATTAATGAGTATAAAAAAAAGGGGCGAGTAGCCCCTTAACTGTATTTTTAAAACCGTTAGCTTAGGTTAATAGTAACCACATCAGCTTGTTGCTGTTGGTTTTCATCTTCATCGCTTACAGGCGCGTTAGGTATATCTGGTTTATCGAGTGCTATATCGCCGCCATCAATAACGTCGCCGGTTTTTAGGTTTTCAAAGTCAAATAGTTCTGTATCGGCTAAATGCGAAGGCACCACATTTTGCATTGCAGTAAAAATACTCTCAATACGCCCAGGGTGGTCTTTATTCCACTGCGCTAGCATGTTTTTAGTGTGTTTACGTTGCAGGTTTTCTTGTGAGCCACATAAGTTACACGGAATAATAGGGTAGCCTTGGCTAAATGCGTATTTACTTATATCGGCTTCTTTACAATAAGCGAGCGGACGAATAACCATATGCTCGCCGTTATCGCTCATTAATTTAGCCGGCATGCTTTTAAGTTTACCGCCGTAAAACATGTTTAAAAAGAGTGTTTCGATCATGTCATCGCGGTGATGGCCAAGGGCAATTTTAGTTGCGCCCATTTCTTTGGCTGTACGGTACAAAATACCACGACGTAGGCGAGAGCAAAGCGAACACGTGGTTTTGCCCTCAGGGATGATATCGGTAACAATACTGTAGGTGTCTTCTTCTACAATTTTGTATTCAATATCTTGTTTATCAAGGTACTCAGGTAAAACGTGTTCAGGAAAGCCTGGTTGTTTTTGATCGAGATTAACAACAAATAAATCAAATTTAATGGGCGCCACACGCTTTAAATGTTTAAGCATATCAAGCATGGTGTAACTGTCTTTACCTTATATTGAATAATAACATGCATAAAATATTTTTTTATATTATTTACAACAGGTTAAAGGTTTTAAACTTAACAAAAAATAAGGTAACTGTTAACTATGGAAGAAGAATGAAAGATTTGATGTATTTTCAGGCTTATGATGTTTTACAAAACGTGCTATTAGAAATATTCGGGGAGGGTGTTATTTTGCGTTAAACTTTTCTTTAATTTGATTTAATAACTCTTCCTTCTCGGAGTTATTTAAGTTAGCTATCTGAATTACCAATTCGGCTGTTACGTCGTCTTCACAAAAGAAATAGTTTAGTGGAACTCCTAGTTCTAAAGATATTCTCTTCAGCGTTTTAATGTCAGGTGTGTGTCTACCTTTCTCATAGTGATTCATGCGACTGCTCGCGGAGCTAGAATCAAGACCAATAAGAATCCCCAAATCCTTTTGAGATAAGTTAGCTTTTTTTCTGGCTTTAGCAAGCTGAGTTGGTATGGGGTTAATATATTCCAATGAATTATCATAAAAAACGACTTTATACTTAGATTCTCTAAGTTTTAGTCTATCATGTATACTTAGGAATCCTAAGCGCGTGGGTACTTATGACAAATACTTCTAGAGTGAATATTAAATTACATGAACTTATTGAGACCGGTGCACCAATCATTGAAGTGGCTAGTGAAATTGGAGTTTCTACTAAGCAGTTAAAGGCTTGGATTGCACAGGTTCACAAAGAAAGTTTTGACACTAACAAAAATAAATTTATTTTGATGAAGGTTGAGGAGCACCTTCAACATACATTAAGAGAAAGGGAAGTGTTATTAAAAGCTGTTAAAATATTTGCTCGAGAGATGAAAGATATATAATACAAAGACATATTTATGATTGTTCTACTGTCTAGCTCACTGTATATTCAATGAAAAAATCAATCCCTGCATAGTATGAAATTAGCCTGCGTTTATATTAGTGAACATCATCAGCTTAAAAACCTTTTTATACCGCTGATGTCAGAATTTATTTTCGATTTTAACGATAATGTATTAAAGATAAGTAAAAATGAGTTTTACGTACCAGACTATTATAAAGGGCTAAATTTACAAGCTGTCATAGGTAAAAATGGCTCCGGAAAAACCTCTATATTAGATTTTATCGAAAGTATTCATAGCTATAGCGAAAGCTCTGGTTTTTATTTATTTTTTGACTCGACTTTAAATTTATTTTCTAAAGTCGAGTTAAATATCGGTAAGTTAGATGTGAGGTTTTGTGAGCAACTTAAGGAATATTCAGTACGAAATTTTTTGCCGAGAGGTATGCACACAATTGTTAAAGTTAATAATCTGTCGAAATTTAGCTCAAATAAAAAGCCTAAAATGAAAAATGTTGTCGACCTAACATCTGAAAGGCTAAGTAGTAGTAAAGTAAATAGAACCAAGCAATTACGTAATTTGTTCACATATTTAGGTCGTAAAAACAAAGCTAATGAAAGTCAGGTTTATTATACTTTTAAGTTCAGAGGATGGACTCCAGCTCTGAAGAATTGGTTGAAGCAATCCTTTCTTTTCGATATTACGAAAAAAGGTTTTTTTCATGATAATAGAGAGCTTTTTCTTAGATACCCTGAAAAATATAATCTATCTGTTTCAGAACTAGATGAGCTTTTCTCTTCTCTAGGCTCTATTAGAGAGCCTAGCGATATTCCTGGTCCCCTGCAAGGTTTGACTGATGAATTAAGCGATCTTTTCTTAAATAGTTTTTCATCGTATGTTTATGATGGGGATGCATTGGCTGTCTTAGTTCCTCCGGACTCTAAACTAGATGGCACAACTTCTGCGGCAATATTAGCTAAGGGAATTTTGAATATCTTCAGGTACAATATTCAAAAGATTGATATTGAGCAAAGTTTATCTGCTGATCTCTGTATGGCTTTAGTTAACAAGCTTTTTTTCGAAACTCATTCGCTTACAATTAACAATGTTAGTTCACCCCTGAATATACGGAGGTGTATTACAGAAACAATAGAAAAAGCCATAACTATTAATACTTCAATAGATAAAAAAAACTATCACTCTATCGTCAATTTATGCAAAACGTTTGAAGAGGCTGTAGAAAAGGACTTAGATATTTTACTTGAGGTTGTTAGAAACATCAGTTGCGTAGATTTATCGGTTGTATTTGAGAATGATCCTAATGATATTGTGGCTTATAGATCTGATATTGATGAACCTTTCCGAGATTTAAAATTTAGTCTTTATGAATATTTTCCTACAGGTAGTCTCATTCACTTTCCAAATTATTCAGGATTAGAACGAGTGAAAGTAAAAGAGCCTCTTGATATTCTTTATGTTTCAGAACAAATTGATAAACTCCCAGATTACCTCCAAAAAAATATTGATCATGGTTGGCAAGGCTTGAGCAGTGGAGAGTTTGCTAAGACAAGTTTATTTTCATCTATTTTTAGTTGTTTGATAGCAGATGAGCCACCTGAATTTAAGTTATTTTTAATTGATGAAGCTGATCTATATTTACACCCAGAATGGCAACGGAAATTTATTTTTGAACTAATAGAATTAATAAAAAGTATCGGTTACGAGTCAAAGACACAATTTATTATAACTACGCATTCTCCACTTATAATTGGCGACTTTTTACCTGAAGATATCTTAGCTTTAAAAGTTGTAGCTGGAAAAACAGTTATTAGTAATTCATTAGGGTTTGGAACTAAGTTATCAGACTTTTACCTGGAAGGTATGCACCTTGATTCTACGTATGGGGAGCACTCAAGATCAAAGCTTCAAGCGCTTATAGATGCAAAGCTCACAGGCATACCGTTAACAAGAGAACAATTGAATCTAGCTTATAAAATATGTAATAAATCACTTCAGGAATCTTTGTTAGATGATTAAGTTTAAATACTCTTTTCCTGAAGGCTTTAGCAATAAATTAAAAAACTCTAATTTTTTAAAAAATGCTTTATTACATCAAAAAGCCGTATATGCAGAGATGATGGATCAGTGTCAGATTAGTTCAAATTTTTACAGTGCTTTATTCAGCGAATCATTTCTTTTAAGCTTAATATTTTGTTCTCCAAAAAATTTAAGCCGAAAAATAAATGAGGTTTATGAAAATTATCCTCTTCTTGCAGATAGATTTAATCCATACTTTAACTTTAGAAGTTATGATTTAAATTTTGACGTCTCTTTGATTAAATCAAAAACTATTACAGATAGAAACTCTGTTTTTGCATTAAAAGCTAAATTTATCATTGAATTGGGAAAAATTCGCAACGAAAAATCATCTATATTATCTAATTACTTTTATGTAGAACTTATAAATGCAACAACCCCAACAAAAATTTACCATGTATGTTGTAGAATAAGAAATATACACTTAGGCATTTCAGCTACACCAAAAGTTGTTCGAAACAAATACCCGTTGTGGTTTCATAAACTAGAAAAAATATTTAATTATGAAGCTCTGAGAGCTGAATTAGGGCAAGAAATAATTGAATCAAGCTCTTTGGAGATTTGCCCTTACTGTAATAAAAGAGATATTGAAACCACTTTAGGTAGAAATGTTATAGCTAGAGCCGATTTAGACCATTTTTACCCTAAAAGTAAATATCCTTTTTTAGCAACCACACTATACAATTTAATTCCTGCGTGTAACTTTTGTAATCAGAAGTTTAAAAAGTCTATAGACACTTATTTGAAAAACATGCATCCACTTATTGCCGGAACTAGGGGCTATAGGGTATTTAGTTTTGCACCTTTATTAGATAAGCCGCCTTTGATTAATTTAAGTGGTTGCGCTAAGTTCAATAATAACATTATATTATTTGAGCTTGAGGCGGAGTATCAGAAAGGTTCTATAAAGCGAGAATATATATCAATGAATGATAAATTTGAACTACTTAAAGGTATATATGGCCCCAATTTCGAGCAGTTCATAAATACTAAAGAAAATATTGTTACTATGTTTGATATCGGAGGCAAAAGAAATACACATAATACTAGCTTATACAAGTTTAGGTTAGATACATTTAGTCATTTAACTAATAAAAACTATAGGAACTAGTTCAAGAACCACATCTATTAACAAGCCCAAATTCACTCTATTTTGTATCTATAGAATATTTCATCTACGCACTAAATGCCGTATAATCCGCGCCAAACTTCTACTTATGTATAACTGCCAGTCACACTGGCCGTGCGGGCAAAACCAATGAACTTACAAGATACCAGAAAAGATACGCTTGAACTTAATAAACTTCAAAAAAGACTCAGAAGAAATGTTGGTAATGCTATAACTGAGTATAATATGGTTGAAGATGGTGATGTTGTGATGGCTTGCATAAGTGGAGGGAAAGACTCATTTGCAATGCTTGACATTCTATTGCAGCTTCAGAAGTCAGCCCCAATAAAGTTCGATGTCATTGCGGTTAACTTAGATCAGAAACAACCTGGGTTTCCTGAACATATTTTGCCAGAGTACTTTGAGACATTAGACATTCCTTATTATATAGTCGACAAAGATACATATTCAGTTGTTCGAGAAAAAGTTCCGGAAGGTAAAACTACCTGTGGTCTGTGCTCTCGTCTTCGTCGTGGTACTTTATACTCATTTGCAGAAAAAATTGGTGCGACTAAGCTAGCACTTGGTCATCACATGGATGATATTGTAGAAACTATGTTCTTAAATATGTTTCATGGTTCTCGATTGAAAGCGATGCCTCCAAAACTACGTTCAGATGACGGCCGCAATGTCGTTATTCGTCCTTTATCTTACTGTCGAGAGAAAGATCTCATTACCTACGCTGAACACAAAGCCTACCCTATAATTCCTTGTAATTTATGCGGCTCACAAGAAAACCTGCAACGGCAGTCGATTAAAGGGATGTTAATCGATTGGGATAAAGAGTCACCAGGCCGTGTTGAAAGTATATTTAAATCTATTCAAAACATTAGCCCAAGCCAGTTAGCTGACAGAGATTTATTCGATTTTATTAATTTGCCATTAGCAAGAGATGGTGAGCGTAATGCTTACGAATTCAGTGAAGCAACAGTATCATCTTCGAATATAGATGAATCATTATATATAGACGTTACTAATATATAGTTGTAATGGTCAACTAAGTTTGAATTGGCGACTAATTAGGTGAATAAATCTTAACTTTATTTGTCAGGTTTGATTGTTAGGGCTTAATCAAATCTGACAGTCGCATAAGTGCCAATTGCAGACAGTGGTAACGCCGCCATAAACCGCGCGAGCTTGCGAACGTCGGCCGACCGAAGGGAGCGAATTTAATGGCTTTGTTATGCACTTACAGCATGCCTATTAAAGCCGAAGCGCCAGCTCCAATAAGACTGCCAACAGTGCTATTTTGCAAAAATTCCTTTAGTTTTGATTTTGCCTCAGGGTCATCACTTTTAGCGATTTTTTCCGCCAACTCTTGAATGGTTACATTCGTAGTTAATGTATTACTGTTGCCAACCTGAATATTTTCGCCACTTATTGAGCCAATATTGAAAGTGGAATCACCGTGTTTTGTGACATGGGGCTGTGAAGTCGTATTTTCAACCTTAAGAGTTAGTATATGAGGATGTGCAGTCCCGACTCCAAGAGTGCCACCTTCTAGAAAAGAAGCATCTATAACTTTAAGGTGTATCTCGCGCTTACCTGATTTTTGAGTAATAACATCACCAATACCTACATCCGGTTCAGTGGTGTAGGGCACTAACACTTCACCTTTGGACATATTGCGTTGCCCGTTGTATTCCGTACCTGCAATAGTCAATTTTTCTGGGTAAGCGAGTTTATCAAAATCCATTTTTACCTCCTATGTTCTCGTGATTGGATATTAGTTCATAACTTTCCAATAACGGGCGCAGACATGTGGGGCATAATGGCGAAGCCGCCCCGCGTGTATGCGTCCCATCGGACGTAGTGAGTGCGTTTATTGGCTTGTTAGAGTTTGTGGCGTAAATGATACTCATATTTGTCCTCCCCAACCCTTACGAAGCCCAGAGAGAGGTATAATTCTAAAGCCCGATTTTGTTTTAATACATTGAGCTCTATTGCTTTACACGTTGAGTGGTTGATAAACCAAGATAAGATAGCTCGTCCATATCCTTTGCCTTGGTGTCTAGGAATGATCTGAAGTTGATGAATTTTGCATACACAACCCGTTTCTTCGTACTTTAGCATCCCTATTTTTTTATCGTCGCAAAGTACAAAATACATAAATTCAAAGTTCTCTTTTACCAATTCTAAATGATCGTTTGTAGATAGGCTTACATTTGCTTTTTCGAAATGTTCGCTCATGGTATTTATTCTAAGATCCAATAAAAAGGGAATATCGTCTTCTTTGACTTTTATAAGAGTGAAATCCATTTAAACCTCGAAAACTTTAACAACTTTATCAACTTTATCAACTTTATCAACTTTATCAGAGGACACTTTCCCTATTTTAGCGCGAAAACGTCCTTATTTTATGAATTTATATTAATAGCAAATAGCGTAAACTATTGCCAGCTATAAATATTATACTTTCTATAGCCTATATAAACATGTAAAAAAGAGGAAAGTGTCCTCTTATTCTTACTAAGTTATTGACAACTCACCTCAATGACCGCTTATCGCTCACAGCTGAACTTCGCAAAAGTGCCATAAGGAGTCACTCATACAAAAGTGACAGACCCGATCCTATTATCCTTAATATTAAATCTGCAACGAACTAACTTTTTAAAAGATTTAGCTAATCCCTAAAATTTCTATATCTAATGTTTTTCTATTATTATTTGCTTACGACTTTTCGTATCTATTTTTACAAATCCACCAATAGGAAAGCAAATATGGGGTGTTGTATGTCCAAAGTTTAAATTGTAAAGCACAGGAATTGATGCTAACTCTTGTTTTGAATGTATAATTTTTTTGAGCAAAGTCTCTGATACTTCTGACTTTAATTGGAATTTCCCAATGACAATTCCTTTAACTCTATCGAAATTTTTTTGATGAATTAACGATTGCAGATCTCTGTCAAAATTTGAGGGAGATGTTAACTCGTCATCTTCAATAAACAATACAGAATTTGTTAGGTCTGGCATAAACTCAGTTCCTTGAAGCAAATTTAAAGTACAAAGGTTCCCTCCAACTATTTTTCCTTCAGCCTTACCATGATTTAAGACTTCTATGCCGCTGTCTTCATAAAAGTTTCTTTTTTCCTGATCTATATACCATGCATCATCACTCCATTTATCGGAGTTTATAATTTCATAAGGAGCATTTGAGAATAAACACTTTTTAATATAATTTATCGTGAAATCAATCCCCTTAAGCATACCCAAAGTTGAATATGCTGGTCCAGAGTAAGTAACTAGCCCTGCTTTGTGGAATAATGCATTTGATAGAGCTGTAGTGTCAGAGTATCCACATATAATTTTTGGATTTTTTTTTACAATATTATAGTCAATATACTTTAGTAATTGATTGACATTATCGCCCCCAATGACAGTAAAGATGGCTTTGACTTTTTTATCTAAAAATGCTTCATGTAAATCTTCAATTCTTTCTTCTATAGATGAAGACGAAAAATCATCTATAGAATTACAATTTTTTGAAAATGACAATTTTAGACCAAGCTCTTTAAACCTAGTGTTTGCTATTTCTTGTGTCTGTTTATCAATAATTGACAAACTCCTAGAGGGCGCAATTATCCTAACTTCATCATTCACCTTTAGTTTATTTGGGATTATCAATTTATTCTCCTTCCGAATACTTTAAACAGCATGTAAATCAAAATAGACCGAACTTCGCATAAATGCCCACTTATAAGCTATTAACTAAATCAACTGTTTGTTCAATCGCTATATTAACTAAGTTAGGCGAATCAATAGGTATATTGTGGCCCGTTGAATTCGAAACTATATGGATCGAATTAGGGTTATGCCGTATTAACGAAGAGTGGAGCTCTCTCCATATTTTCTTCCCTTGTTCACTGTGACCAATCCACCAATCGCTTTCTCCTAATTTACTGGAGGTGACAATAACAGTTGGTATTTTAGCAATAGAGCCTTTATCCTTTAATTGCTCATTTTGATATATTTTTTGCAAAATTTGCCACTCTTGGCTTAGAGCCAAAAGCGAATTTAGCCTTTTATTATCTCTCACCGCCCAGGCTTTATTTAACTGAATTAGCTTTTTCGAAAACTGCTCGTGACTTGGATCAAGTAACACTAAGCCTATCACTTGTTTCGGATAAGAAATAGCATATTCACGAACATGAATACCTCCATATGAGTGCCCAACTAAAATAATATTTCTATCAATATTTAATAGCTTTAGCAGAGCATGTAGGCGCTTATTAGATTCCGAAATAGAAACATCCATAGTAGGCGTTGAGCGACCATTGCCAGCACGAGAATAAATAATAACTCGATGTTTGGGCATTTTTAATTTAGCCAATAGTGGCTTCCAATAATTAATCCCCATTCCTACGCCCGACTCAATAATGATATTAATATCTCCAGCACCTATATCAATATATTCAAGCTGCATATTTTTGATCGTAGCAAAACTAACCTTAGACTCGGCAAGGGCAGTGAAATGAGTTAAAAGAATACTTATAAAAAATAAAAAAATAGAAGACTTCAATGGTATATCCTTAGCTTATAACGCCCACTAAAGCGGGTGGGAACAAGTCCGTTTGATCAACTTATTGTATACGAATTATCTAAATTGGTTTTATCATGTGTATTGTTTCAGATTTAAACCCTAAATTTTCATAGAAGCCTTTTGCTTTTTTATTATTTGCAAAAACTTCTAAATGCAATAATCTGCAACCTAGTTCCTTAACCCAATTTTCTGCGTATTGAATTAAAGCTTTTCCTACACCTAAACCTTGTGATTTTGGTGAGACGGCAAGTAACGGTATAGTGCCGCAAATTTCACAGGAAATTTCATCTTTATGTGTGCGAACATGAATAAACCCCAATTTAACATTATCGATTTCAGCTATAAAAGTGGCTTGAGGTTGCAATGCTTCAGCAAGCATTTCAGAAATATAATCGTCTTGCATTTTTCTGACGACATCATCTGTGTGCCATTCTAACTTTGCAACTTCTGCTAAGTTAGGTGACAACTCAAAAATAAATGTATGATCACTCTGTTCTGCTTCTCTAATTACGATTAAATTTTTCATATTATTTTTTGAATTTAAATCTCAGACCCGCATTGCTAACACCATTTTGGTAGTTTATAACACACCAGAACAACGTATATTAAATACCCTGATAATTTCACCAATAATTACCTTTGTAAACAAGTAATTAAAATAGCTAGGAATTAAGCTTGTTATTTGCCTCAAAGCGGTGATTAATAATGTTATTGGAAAAAACTAGACTCCTACTCAAAAAAGCGGGAATTTATTTTTTCAATGTCCGGTTATCGCTCAAAGCTGCCCTTAGAGCATTTACGTTAACTCGTTTTGGGGCAAAAGCTTGTTAGAACAAAAGGCAGACTGCGACAAATAGCATCGAAAAGTTTCGAACTTTATTGTCATGGTTTTAGTATTTATTGTCGAGTTTCATACTTTAATGTTATGCATACTTAAAAGTGTAACATCTCCTTTAATGGTTAATATCTGCGGTTGTAAGGGTGAACTGAACTAAAGCATAGTTCTTATAGAGGTAGTACTTTCTGTGCTGATTGGAATCTAACAGAGGCGATGTTGCCAAACTCATTTCTGCCCCTTTTCGAGTTAGCAAATTGCATATTTTGCAAATTGGTTTTGCCCCTTTTCGAGTTAGCAAATTGCATATTTTGCAAATTGGTTTTGCCCCAAGACGTGTTAACGTAATTACTCTATAGGTCGGCTTTGAGCGATAATCGGTCATTGATACTGGCTAAATATCGTCGTTAATAGATTGGTTAAACTGCTCTTTGCGCATATATTCATGAAAATGAGCGCCGAGCGCATATTGTTCTATTTAACTTTTCTTTAAAGTTTTAGAAAACTTAGTGATAGTAATACCTTAGGTTATTTGTTAAAACTATATAATGTAGAAAAATGAGCGTAGCGTCGGCAGAAATATGCGCGATGAGCGCACTATTAAATTGTTATGTGTAATGGAGTAGATGGCATGGAGTTTCAGACGATCCCAATAATGCGGATTTTCGATGAAGATAAAGCAAAAGAGTTTTACCTTGGCTTTCTCGGTATGGAACTAGATTGGGAGCATCGTTTTGAGGATGGTTACCCAATTTACATGCAAGTTTCGCTTGGCGATTTTGTTTTACATCTGAGTGAACACTCTGGTGACTGCACACCGGGCAGCAAGGTCTTCGTTAATGTAAGCAATCTTGATCAACTTTTCGCACAAGTTACTGCAAAGCCTTACAAATACAACAAACCAAGCATTGAAGATGCCCCTTGGGGTGCAAGGTGTTTTACCGTAACAGATCCGTTTTCAAACAGGATATTGTTTAATGAATCAGCAGACACATAACAATCAAATTTTATCGCCAGCAAAAAGCGCTGGCTGCGACGTCAACCCGCTGCGCGGCTTTCCGCGCTAAATTTGGGCGTTAAGCATACGAGGAACCATGTCCAGTGAAGTCACCGTGGCTAAAATATGAATCGAGGTTGGCAGACTGGATGAAACAGTTTGCTAGCGAAAAGTTGTCGTTCACTAATGGTTTTCAAGCAATCCCTGGCTTTCCTTCAAATGGATTTCGTGCTGATGGGCTGCTAACTGATGGGAATGTTGTTATAGCCTTGGAAGTGGAGGTAAAACAAACTCACCCTGATACAAATGTTGGAAAATATTGGCTCTTAAGCCAGTATCAAGCTTATGAAAAGGTGATTTTGTTTCATGTTTATACTCCAGAGTACACATCTTATCCTTGGCGCCTTCAGCTAGGTCAGTTTTATGCCTCAAAAATGGCGATAGAGTTGCCATTTGAATATGAACTAGTCGATCAAAGAGAAGCTATCGATACGAACTCATCATTTGAAGCAGTAACTAGAATTCTAGAGCAAAGAATACTCGGTGAATTCGGAGTAATTGCTGGTAAGTCGCAAAATGCTTAACAAGTGCAGGTTGTCGGACGTGTGCTACGCTGCGCTCCGCACCCGCCGCAACTGCAGGCGTTATGTGCTCTAAGGTATCTCATGCTCTCAATCACCAGTGAAGATAAAGAGAATCAACTTAAAAGTTATTGTCAGCATTGGCTGAGCTTATTAGCCACAAATCAATTTGAAGACGCAGAAAAGCTCATTGATATAAACAATAACTATGGTGTTGTATGGGCAGAATCTGAACTCAAAGACGCTGTGCATGATTACTTTGGTAGCGATGCCCCTGTGAGTTTTCAAAACGAAAATATAGCGAATTGTTACCCTGAGTTTTTAGAAACCGATTCAGGCTCATTGATCTTCGGCTTTTATTTACCCGCCAATGGCGAGATAACCGACCTAACTGTTGAATTTGAGTTTGTACCAATTGGGAACAACAATTATGCTGCAACAATCAACGATGTTCATGTTCTGTAGCATGTACGCACATAACAAGCGCCAGCACATCGCGCCTGCGGCGCTGGACTCGCAACAAGTTGCTCGCCCGTGTGGCGGGCGTTAGCTTTGCGGAGGCTTTATTGACATTTTAATATTAGTTATCGCCTCAGTATTATTCTTTGTTTTGGTTATAAAGTTGGAATCAATGATTCCCATCAACTTTTTGGACAAAGCAGAAAGAACGTTTAACGACCTAGGTGCAAACGTGCAGGTAAGAACAAATTCTTACTCTCGTTTTTATAACACCAAAGGACGATTGGTAAAAAAGTCGGATATAGCAAAAATCCAAAAAGCGGGTTGTCTTACACTTTTTACATTATCGGATAACGCAATCGATATTACGGTGCATCCAGCTAATAAAGATACTGTGTTTGAAAAAGCTAAAAGTATATTTAAAGAGGCTCAAGTTGTTGAAATTGATATACAAAGCTAACAAACCAATTATTCCGACCTCAACTCGCTGCGCTCTTTTCGTCGGCATATTGGGGCGTTATGTTGGAGCAGCATATTGATCGCTCGTATTAAGACAATCAGTTTTGGGGTATTAGTAGCTGCATTAATCATTACGATCACGTTGATGGTAGCCGATGTTGAATTTTATGGGCTCCTCAGTGTTTACGTATTTATGGTTTTATGGAGTTTACACAAGATATTTTTGTGGCTCATCGGTGATGAGTTTGGCATCGCCGTTCAGGTGAAAATTAAGAAAGACGCACCAAAAGCAATTCGTTTCCTTGGGCTGTTATTTGTCTGCTTTGTTTTTTATTTCGTAGCTAAGGGGCTTATCAAGCATGTTTCAACATAACAAGTTGCTTAATTTCGTTCCGGCCACAAACAGCATGGCCTCCACTGGACTGCCTACGCTGCGCTGCGGCAGCCAATTAGCAAAGCGTTAGCACTGTCCACTTATGGCACAGAGCTGTCATTCGGCTCTGAGCTGGCACATTTTTGCCCCTTTATGAGTTAACGCAAATACTCTATAGGTCGGCTTTGAGCGAAGCAGTCAATCAAAAGTTTTGATGTCTGAAGTCAAGATTTGATCCTTGTTGGCTTTTTCAAAACGAATGGGCACGAGCTTTTGTAATAGTGGCAACACAAGCAAAGGCTCAGAGCGATTATGAACCCAAACAACGGCATTTGCACTACTCAGCGCTCTCACCAATGCGTTAACAGGGGTTATATCGTCGAAATACGCATCAGGCGAAAAACAATATAACTCAAGTGGCTTAACTACCGCGTTATTGTTGTTTGATAGTTTTTCCCTAACACGATGAGTGGATGAGCTTTTTTATCCAGTCCGAGCTTAAGCAAAAGCGTATTTATTAAATCCATGTACTTCACTGAGTACCAAATTAAAATAGCGTCATATTTTTATCGTGCATTATTAGGTACATTAAAACAATAGCTATTTTGATGAATTACCAGCAATTGCGCTATGCACTATGAGTAAGCAATTTAATCCATTCATCTGCGTTTGACACAATGAATTGATATTTATTGCCATCTTTTAATACGAGTTCAATTGCATCATGTGTATAAGGCAAAATACCCGCAACTTTACCAGTGCACTTACTCACTTTTACAATTTCACGCCGTGAAAACGTATAAGACCCTAACCCAAATTGTGCATTAAACGGTGCAAAATGAATATCAGTGTTGGTTAGCCAAAATTTGCCATCGGCTTTAATCGCCCCTTGTTGAATCGTGGCGGTAGTCGATTTGATTGTTATTGCTTGCATAATAATATTCCCTTATGTAGCTATTAATGTGTCAGTTTTGTCACTTTTAAGTCATTACCAAGTGACGACATTTAAGCTGACTGTATTACCTTTTCTTGGTTCGCCTACCGTTAAGTAGTGCGCCCAACCACGTATTTTTAACAAATAATAAATAACTTATTTGACCTATAAGTAATGTAACCACCACGCTAACTATAAACTTTACTAAAACTGGCCAATTAGTATTAATCAATGGAATCTGAATATAAATCAATACCGGCACATGTATCAAGTAAACCCAATACGACGCATTTGAAATGCTGCGGCTGAGCTTACTTTGGTGATTTAAAAAACGATGCCCAAGTAAAAACGTTATGGCGGTTAACAAAATAACACTCAGTCCTTGTGATAAAACATGCAATACATGTAGCTCTCCCGCTGCGGCAAAATAACCTGTTGTTGCGGCGGCAATCACTTCATCTAAGCTTGGTGCGGCTGGTAATAAAGAAAAGTAACCAGTCAGTGATATTGCAACACCCAAAATAAGAAGCCATAAGTACTTATGATATGACCAAATGAGCAGCTGTTTTTTATAAAGTCCCACTCCTAACCAATAAAAACTGCCGTAAAAACCATACGACCATAACTGTGGCGTGAGTTTATCAGGAGCAGGAAATGGAATAGATTGCCCCATTAATGAAAACGTTAACACGATGGGAAGTACAACCCACATAAATAAAGGGTGGACGCTAAGCGCATCGAATTTATTGCCTAATAAGTCAGTTGTTTTCAACAACCAGTGAATTAAGCAAAACTGGAATAAGTTCCACAAAAACCATAAGTGCATAGTGCTAACAACAGGCTCTTTAATAACTTTAAACACAGCAAAGATCGGCGGTAATGGATTAGCTATACCGGCTCCAAAACTCAAGGCATGGTAGTAAACGGCAAAGCTTAACGGTAAAAAAACAATAAAAGGCAGTAGAATATGTTTACTGCGATGATGTAAAAAGCGTGCGCTGCTCGATTTATCTATTAAAAGTGCACTGCAAAATCCTGCAATAATAAAAAATAATGGCATCCGAAATAAGTGCAGCGTATGCGTAATATAATCAAATAGACCATGTGTGCTTGGGTCTGCCGTAAACCAAATATTGCTAAAGAACGGACTGTAGGCTAAAGCGGCATGAAATACGATGCCGAGCAATAGCGCGAGGCTGCGTAAATTATCAATGTAGTGTAATCGACTGTCTTTATTCATTAATGTGCCCAACTAACTTTTATTAATAAAGCATAAATGAATGAGGTTTCATGACACTAGTCACAAAGCTCATAGCCCGAGCTATGACAGATGTCACTGTTTTTACAACGCGAGTTCTGCAATAATTGCTAAAAAAATATGGCCACAGTAATGGAATCAACTATACGACATACAACCGATTGGCATTTCTCAACATTGGCATCGTGGCTTGGGGTGACATTGGCGTGTGCCTATTATGCCAACTCAGAATTAGCGCTATATTTGCAAATCATAGTAAGTGGTTCCATTTTAGCTATTTTGCTGTATGTGTTAAAACAGCCTAACAAATTTGTTCACGGCGTAGCACTTGGCTATTTCCTGCTTATTTTGGCAATGATACAACTGAGTTCAACATCCTTAGTTTTTATCCACCTAGTGATGTTTACCGCGGTTTTTAGTCCTCATTTTTCGCTTCCTAAGATACTGGCTTGTGTTGTGGCCGCCATGCTGGTGTATGGTTTAACGCATTATGCGCGCTGGGAAAATGGCATTCCTTGGATCACGTTTACAATTTGGTTTTTCTTTTGCTTGATGAATTGGTTTGTTAGCCGGCGTATTGTCGAAAGTTTAAATACACATTACCAATCCCGCCAAAACTACAAAGAGTTAAAAGCCACCCAACACATGATCGGGGTTATGCATGCAGTGCAAGAGCGACAAAATATATCACGCGAGCTCCATGACTCACTCGGTCATAAGCTTACCGCGCTCAGCATTAATTTAGATTTTGCTAAAAGAGCAGCAAATGAAGCCACCGTTGAAACCCTCTCTCTTTGCCACCAACTTAGCCAAGAAGTATTGGCTGAGGTGCGCGAAATCGTTTCCACTCAACGCAATGACAAAACGATACTTAAGCAAGCTCTTGAGGCCATTTGCGAACTAACACCTAATTTACACTGTGATCTCCAACTAAGTAAGGAGACAGAGCAGCTCCCTCAAGACTACGCCCTTTGTGTATTGCGGTTTACCCAAGAGATGATCAGCAACACCCTTAAACATACCCAAGCAAACCATTTTACTTTGCATGTAAATGTCACCCTCGTTGGCGAACAGCCGCTGTTAGTTGCAAAAGCGTATCACAATCAAGCAGAGACCCATTTACCAAAACAAGGGAACGGATTAGCAGGACTAAATGAGCGAATGGCACAATTTGGCGGTGAATTTTCACAACACCTTGAGCAAGAAACATTGATCAATACCATGACACTACCACTAAATTTAGAAGAAAAAAGCCATGATAAAGTGCCTACTAGTTGAAGATCAGACATTAGTTCGTTTAGGCCTCGCTAATTTACTTAACCTCGATAGCGCCATTAATATCGAAGCCCAAGCTGAAGATGGCTTGCAAGCGCTTACACTATTAGCTGAGCATAGTTTTGACATTGCTTTACTCGATATGAGAATGCCGAATTTAGATGGGCTCGGCGTGCTGCAAAAAATGCGTGAAAAGGGTGATAAAACCCCTGTGCTGATCATCACCACATTTGAAGATTGTGATGTATTAGTCAAAGCCCTTAATCTAGGTGCTCGTGGGTATGTGCTTAAAAACATTGAACTTGAAGAGCTCATTAGCGCTATCAAGCAGGTCGTTGCAGGTGAGCGAGTATTGCAAAGTGCGGTGACTGATTTTTTACTCAAAAAGCAACTAAGCCCTCAGCTCTGCTTAACGGACAAAGAACAAACCGTATTGCAGTGTTTGTCTTTAGGTATGCCAAACAAAGTGATTGCCAAAAAATTAGATAACTCTGAGGGGACTATTCGTAATCATGTGTCACAAATTCTTGCCAAATTAGACGTAAAAGACCGCACTCAGGCCGTTATAAAAGCCATTAATCAAAACCTAATTTAACACGCGAACAACACCAAATTACTATTTTTGATTAGGCTTAAGTGGTGCAATCAACATAAATAAGAGTAAACAAAACTAACTAATAAACAAACAGGCGACTATCCATGCGAGCTTTTCTTGGCGTTACACTTTTTGTGACCTAGCAATGAGTATGATTGGCATCACCCAAATCTTGATTTCAGACATTAAAGATCTTCAGTCTGCTCATGGCACCAGAGCTGCCCTTCGTCTCTAACGAGTTTTTGTCCAAATTTGTTTCAGTCGGTTGTTTATACCGCTTGTTTTAAACTATATTCCTCTCCCGTAAATGCGTAACTGATAGTTATTTTCTCTCGGTCTGACCGTGTTATCCTCAATTGCTAATGCACAGACTCGGTGGGGTTAACCTTTTGGTTTACCTTTAGCCACTTCGATGTGGACTCTTCACCTGAAGACGCGAAAGCCTAATAACCACTTTAAGAGTCGATCGGAGGCTCGCTGGGACAGTAACATCAGGGCGTTACAAACGGCAGCTGGTACTTAGCCGAACTTTGACAAAGAGCTAGGTGCGCACTAAAGGCTTCCAGCGCTATTGTGCAGAGCCAACAATTATTTTATTGTATGTTTTACTACAATTTCCAGAGTCTTACTAATATGACTCTACATGTGGAACTCCAAACTTACTATGTCTCGCTAAGTAAGCTTTAGCTTCCTATATATGAGATGAATTTATGGATGATGATACTTCAAGAGACGCTACTGAATGTAAAGAAATTAAATTAGATTCACCTTCAGTAAACAGGACTATAAAATCATTGCCTTCGCGGCAGTCTGGCATCGATAAGGCTCTTGCAGCTATGGCAAAACCAATAGCTTTAGAAAGTGCAATGCAGGCTTTTTCTTCTCAGCAGGCTGTTATTGATAACGCAGTGGCAGCTATAGCGAGACCATCTTTTATAGATATTGCATCACAGGTTT